>CAZLPD010000022.1:0-11481 GCA_964561355.1 uncultured Gammaproteobacteria bacterium | reverse complement strand
GGTCTTTGGGTGCGGAACTTTTTTGTGCCGATGTATGGTGCCTATGATTGGGCTGGGCGCTTGATCAGTGTGGTGATGCGCGCGGTTGTTGTGATCGCTCGTCTTATCGCGTTTTTGGTGGAAGCCTTTGTGTATGTGGCTATCTTGGTTGCTTGGTTTTTTGCGCCGGTCGGTTGTCTTATCGCTCTTCTTTTAAATATCTCAACCGGGCTTGAGAGTTGGCAGCGTTTACGTTGAGTTTATGCCTGATGCACCTTCTGCTGCCGTTCAGATTTGCCGCGATTGTCTTGGTGATCCGCGCGCTTCTTTGCGATGCCGAGCGTGCAAAGGTGCGGGGGTGTTTTATCCTAGCGAAGATGGGGTGCTGATTTGGCGACCTGTTATTGATGGGTTTTTCTTCACAGTCCGTGCCGGGCGGCGCCTATTCCACCGGACGCTTCACGCCCTTCTTGCTCTGCTTATCGTGGGTTGTTTTGCGCTGTGGGGATGGCATTGGGCGTTGCAGGCTGATCGAGAGATGCTGCTTGATCCATCTACGTGGCTGGCAGGGCATTGGTCGATGGCATTGTGGTGGTTGGGTTGGTTGGGTGTTTGTTTCTTGATGTTTCATGTGCAGGCATTTAGTGAGCGTGCGGCGGTTATTCCCACGTGGCTTTCACTTCAGCACTTGCGACCGGCGGATCCGAAGCGATTGGTAGACGTGTCTCAATACGCGCATCCTGCGGCGTGGTCATTGCTTGAGCAGGCGTATCACTTGGCGAGTCATACGGGTCGCGCTGAGGTGGAGCCTGTGCATATTTTTGCTGCGGCGCTTTCTAGTCCGGCGGGAGGAATTTTTATTACGCGTTTGGGAGTGTCTATCGATCCTGTGAAAGAAGGGTTGGTGCAGCTATTGCGAGAAAGTCGCAGTGGTGATCCGACGGTGCTTTCAGCGCGCACAAAGACGGCGCTTTTGTCGGCGTATATCATGGCACTCGAGAGCCGACGCAAGCATATAGGCGTCGTTGAAGTCTTTGTGCAGGCATTTTTATTGGATGAGCGATTGCAGAAGTTGTTTGATACCTTAGGGTTTCCACTCGAACATGTGGTGCGTGTGGCGCAGTGGGTGAAGTTGCAGGAGCAGCTGCGTGAGGAACATGAGCGGTTTGTGTCGCTTGCGCGCCTTCGTCCAAAGACGGGGATGAATCGCGTGATGACGGCGCGGCAGACGGCTCTTTTGGATCGGTTTAGCGAGGATTTGACGCTCGCTGCTCGTGGTGGATATTTAGCCCCGGTTGTTGGCCGCGAGAAAGAGCTGACGGAAGTGTTGCGCGTGATTGAAAGCGGTCGTCCTGGCGTGGTGTTGGTTGGCGAACCTGGAACAGGAAAGACGGCGATCATCGAGGCATTGGCTCGACGCATGGTGGAAGAGGATGTGCCGTCGTCGTTGTTCGATCATCGTCTCGTCTCGGTTCACTTGCCGGCGCTTTTGTCGGCGGGGGAATCCGGGAAGGCGTTGGAGCGGTTGCTTACGATGCTTCGAGAGGCAGCGTTGAGTGGTAATATCGTTCTTGTTCTTGAGGGTATTGAGGCGCTTGTTGGTGGAGGGGCGTCAGGTCTTATGGATTTGGCGGAAGCGCTTTCGAGCGAGATAGACCGAGGGCACTTTTTTGTCATCGCTACAACGACACCTGAGGCTTGGACGGGGCATTTGGAGCGTCGCTCGCTTGGGACGAAGCTTATTCGTGTGAATGTGAATGAGCTGGATGAGGATGGTGTGCTTGAGGTGTTGATGGCTAAGAGCGGGTTTATTGAGTATGAGACACGCGTATTTTTCTCGTATGCGGCTCTTGAGCGCGCGGTGAAGCTTGGTATTCGTTATCTCCACGATCGTCGTATGCCGGAAGCGGCGATTGAGATGATCCGTGAGGCAGCGATTTTGGCGCGCAACGAACGTGGTGAGCAGATTTTGGTGACGGCGGAAGATGTGGCGAAGATTGTGCAATCGAAGACGAATATTCCGGTGGAGGCTATTTCGCAGGATGAATCGCAGAAGCTTTTGAATCTGGAAGAGCGTTTACACGGGCACGTGATTGGGCAGGAAGAGGCGGTGCAGGCGGTGGCGCAGGCGATGCGTCGTGCACGTGCGGATGTGCGCGAGCATAAGCGGCCGATCGCCAACTTTTTGTTTCTTGGTCCTACCGGTGTGGGAAAGACGGAGCTTACGAAGGCGTTGGCTCTTGAATACTTTGGTCGAGATACGGCCATGATTCGTCTCGACATGTCGGAGTATCAGCATCCTTCATCGGTAACGCGTATCATCGGGGCGCCAGGGGATGAGCGCGGTGGGTTGCTTACGGAAGCCGTGCGTAAAGATCCGTTTGCGATTGTGTTGCTTGATGAGCTGGAGAAAGCGCATCCAGATATTTTGACGTTGTTTTTGCAGGTGATGGATGATGGTCGTCTTACCGATGGCGTTGGTCGGACGATCGATTTTACGAATGCGGTGGTGATCGCCACGAGTAACGCGGGCACGAGTTTTATCCAGTCGCAGGTGCAAGCAGGGGCGAGCCTTGAGCATATAAAGACTGGGTTGTTGGAAACGGAACTCAAAGGCATCTTCCGTCCGGAGTTTCTCAACCGTTTTGATGGCGTGATTGTGTTTAAGCCGCTTACGTTTGAAGATGTGCGTAAGATTGCAGACCTTCTTTTACGTGGCATGGCGCGACGGTTGGCGGAGAAGGGAATGGGCTTTCGTGTCGATCCTGAGGCGGTGGATGAGCTTGCGAAGGCTGGGTTTGATCCTTTGTATGGCGCGCGTCCACTGCGTCGTGTGATTCAGGATCGTGTTGAGAATGCCCTAGCGGATGCGTTGCTCCGCAAGGATGTTGCGAGACGTGATACGATCGTGGTACATCCTGGCGCGAAGCTCGAGATCGAGCACGGAACGTTTTCTCCTGAATAATCATGCTTCTTGCCCTCTTTTCTGCGTGTGCTTCTTTTCTCGCGGCTTTTGGCACGCGAGCGTTAGCAGGTTTTACGGGTGCGGTGGACGAGGCGCGTGGCGGAAGGAAGATTCATAAAAAAGCCACGCCTCTGCTTGGAGGGATTGGGATTGGAGGCGTGCTTATTGTTGGGATACTCGGTGCTGTCTACGCTCGTACAGCGCCGTTCGATCCAGTTCTTATCCAGCGACTGTTCGGATTTGTGGCGGGAATCGTTGTGCTCATGATCGGAGGATTCTTGGACGATCGTTACCGTCTTCCGCCACTTGTTCAGGTTCTTTTTCCTGTCCTTGCTGCGTTTTTCGTGATCGGAACGGGGACCAGCATCCTCGAAGTCTCTAGCTTGCAGGGGCAGGGTGTGTGGAGTTTGGATTGGTGGCACACGCGGACGGGTGTGTTTGGTCACGTTCTCTCTTTTGTGTTTCCTGCGGATGTTCTTACGTTGGCTTGGTTGCTTGGGGTGACGTATGCCACGAAAACGATGGATGGATTGGATGGGTTGGTGACGGGTCACACGGTGATTGGGACGGCGCTCATCCTTCTGCTTGCCTCGAGTCCGAATTTCTATCAACCGTCGATTCTTTTGTTGGGATGGATTGTGCTTGGCGGGTTTCTTGGGTTCTTGCCGTGGAATATCCATCCCGCGCGCCAGTTTCTTGGGGAGGCGGGGAGTACGCTGGCGGGATTTAGTCTTGGTTTTTTGGCGATCGTATCTGGCGCAAAAGTGGCGACCGCGTTTATGGCGCTGGGGATTCCGCTAGTGGATTTTGTACTCGTCATCCTTCTCCGTCTCCGTGCTGGGCGGTCTCCGTTTCGTGGAGACGATTCACACCTGCATTTTCGTTTACTACGATTGGGTTTTTCTCAACAACAAGTAGCGGCCTTGTTTTGGATGTTTGCTTCTATCTTCGGGCTCTTGGCGCTTGGATTGCAGACGCGTGGAAAAGGATTGCTCATGGTTGGGATTGCATGCGTGACTATCTTGCTTTCACTTGGTGCGGCGGCGTTAAAGCCCCTCTCCTCTTTTGCGAGGAAGCGGATTTTTGTCGGGATGTGTCTCGTGACCCTGTTTGTTGGTGTTTGGTCTATCAAGGGGTTGTGGCATGAGCGTGTTGATCTTCCTCAGGCGATGGAGGTTAATATCCATGGTCGATCACTGATTCTTGAGGTTGCTGATACAAAGGTGAGGCGGACGCAAGGATTGAGCGATCGTTCTTCTATGCGGACGGATCATGGGATGTTGTTCGTGTTCGCGAAGCCGGATCGGTACACCTTTTGGATGCCACGGATGCATTTTGATTTGGATATTGTGTGGTTGAACGGGGATCGTGTGGTGGATGTGAAGCGATTGCCGGCGCCGCGTTCTGAGATGGAAGACCCGGCGAGCTATACACCGAAAGCGGAGGGGGATCGCGTGCTTGAGCTCGTGGCGGGGCAGGCGGCTCGGTATGGAATAGAGGAGGGGAAGAGTATCCCCGAGTTGCGGATAGGGACGGCGTCTGATAAAGAGTGACCAACCTGGATGAGAAATCGTTCTCTGGTGTCTGGGTGAGGTGATGGTCATGATGACGATTCGTGCATTCATGGAGGCGTTCGTTGCGGTGTGCGGTGAGCTGGGAATGGAGGAGGACCGCTTGGTCCCGGGAGGACTTACTTCGCTTCACGAGAGGTTCGATCCTGACGCCGAGATGAGTCCTGAGAGGATCGCTCATGGTTGCGCGGAGTATGCGCGATACATGAGTGGGGCTACCGGCAGGGCATTCGTGTCTCTTCTCTCGTTTCCGGTGAAGAAGGGGCTCGATGGGCGAGATGTCGCCTGGGCCATCATCGATCAGTTCAACGCATGGCGGCAAGTTCGCGAGGCGCGCGGTCTTCGGGATGTGGTTCTTCTTCACAGCGCCTGTGCGTCGTTCGTCACTGGGCTTCTGGGCGACAACGAGGTAGCGGGAGAAGGTGAGGAGGAGAATCGGGGGATGACGCCGGAGGAGGTGGTAAGCGTCTTGGAGCCGGTCCTTGGATTGATCCTCCGGGATCCTGATATGCGCCGTATGTACGGCGTGGCTCTCGACGCTCATTCGGGCGACGAGGATTTCGGGGCGATTCTCGACTTGGCCATCGTTGCGGTGGCCTGTGAGGATACGGAGGAGAGCCTTACCCCGGAGAGGCTGAACAAGGCCGTCGAACAGGCCGAGGTGGAGTTTGCGGTTCAAGAGGCGCAGAGGCGCTCTGACGGAGCCCTTCCTGACTGACTGCTCATTCGCTGAAAAACTTCCACCGGTGTGTGGAGTCCAAAGCATCTTTTGTCGGCCTATCTTCTCGATGGGTCGTTTGTGTTTTTAGAGGGAGAGGGTTGCTGGGTTTTACGGTATCTGCTAAGGAATAGCCAGCCCGGATGAGAAATCGTTCTCTAGTGTCTGGGTGATGGGGTGCATACGATGGCTAAGGTCACGCGTCAGACGGTGCGGGGGGCTCTTCTCGGTTTCGTGGTGACGGTGAACGACCTGTTGCGTGGGAGGGATTCCCCGGCGGACGTTCTTCAGCTCAGCGCAGCCGAGATTACCGGCGCGGTCATGGATCGAACCAAGGGTCTCGATGACCGTCTCGACGTCGCTACGGACGAGGAGATGCTCGATCGAGCGATGGAATTCATCCTGGAGTGGGCGAGCGGGTCTCACGGTATTCCGATCGTGCTTCCGAACGAGCAGGAGCTCACGCTGAGCTCGGTGGAGAAGGCGCTCATCAACTGCGCGCTCGCTCCCTGCGACATGGACATGACGCCGCGGCAGTTTCTCCGACAGCCGAAGACGCTCGAGTTCCTCAAGGAGATCCTGGTGGTGTTCGCAAAGGCGTGCATCGATCCCGAGCTCGAGGCGGCGGACGACGCAGAGACCGAGGCGGAGGCGGAGAGGTTCTGCTGGGAAGAGGCGGCGGGGATCATCCTCGGTGACCCCGAGATGCTTCGCATGTACAACAGGTCGACTGGCGCTCAGAAGGACCAGCAGGGCTTCACGGTGTTGGTCCGCAAGGCGCTCATCAATTTCGAAGGGGAGGTGACCAAGGAGTCGCTGAGGAGCATCTTGGCGCATGCCGAGCACGAGATGGCCATGAAGTCCGAAGGTGCGCTCAGCCGCGGCGGATCAGCGTAGACGAACCTCCCTTCTAAACTGCTCTAAAATACGTTCTTTCGTAAGACAACTTACTCGCGTTCTCACGGCTCTCGCTTCTGCAGGGTCGTTTCGTGTTTTTAGGGGGTGTTGAGGTTGTAGAATTGAGAGGTTTCTGGTAAAGAGTGGCCACGAAAGGCGGTGGTTCATGACGCGATTGGAGTTTCTTCTTAGTGCCTCTGCTCACGTCGAGCAGGCTTGCCCGGAACGGTTTCAAGGACTCCGTGTGGCGGCTGGCAAGCTTCTTCTCTTCGCGATGCGCCAGGGTTACGGCATTGACCAGCTGATGTCGCCGCTCGATATCCCGGCGATGATGAAGTCGCTCGATATGGTCGTATTTTGCACCACGAACGCTTCTTACCCTCATCATGCGGGGTCGGTGCGTAACCCCTCGGAGATGGCCGCTCACTTTCTTTCCGTTCTCCGTTGGCTTGAGAAGCTCGAAAAAGGCCCCCAGCTGCGGGCGCTTCTCGAGGCGGTCATCGCGCCCTTCGCCCCGGTCGCTCTTTGCTCTTAACGGCTCTCCTTGGCTTATCCCCCGGGTGGCCGTCTTGTTGTTTATGGGGTATTTGAGCCATTTTCCCTCAATCCGTGGCTCCATTGACAAGCTGGGCACTTTCCCGTATTCTTAGGCCATATTTTTGCCGTAACTCTATGATTGCTGTCATTCACACCGGAGGAAAACAATACATTGTCAAAGAAGGCGATGTTGTTAAAATCGAGAAGCTTGAGGCCAATGTTGGCGACAAGGTGTCTTTTGACACGCTTCTTTCTGCTGAAGGTGACAAGGTGACCCTTGGTACCCCTTCCCTTGGTCAGAACGTCTCTGGCGAGGTCACAGAGCAGGGTCGCAGCGCTAAGGTTGAGGTCGTGAAGTACAAGGCCAAGTCTCGCTACACGCGCCGCACGGGTCACCGTCAAGCATTCACCAAAGTTAAAATCACGAAGATCGTCTAAGCAAAAACCCGGCTCGTGCCGGGTTTTTGGTATCTAGGATTCTTTTCTGTTGACGAGCGCATCCGCCAAGGTGTGCGCATCCGCGTATTCGAGGGCGGCACCTGTCGGAAGTCCACGCGCGAGTCGGGTGATTTTGAGGGGAAGATTTGCGAGCTGCTTTTTGAGGTAGAGGGCGGTTGTGTCTCCGGGTAGGTCGGCATCGAGCGCCAAGATCACTTCGCGGATGGAGGAGCTTGGATTCTGGAGACGCGAGAGGAGTGAAGCGATCGTGAGGGTGTAGGGCGTGCGTCCTTCGATGGGATCGAGGGTGCCACCAAGCACGTGGTAACGGCCTTTGAAGACGCTGGTGTCTTCTACGGACTGTACGTCCTGGCTCGTGGCTACCACGCAGAGGGATGTTTGCTCGCGGCTACTATTTGCACAGATGCGACAAGGGGATACATCTGACCATTGATGGCAGATGCTGCAATGGCTGATGGACGAGGCGAGTTTTTGGAGGCTTCGGGCAAAGCGTTCGATGCTCTCGCGAGGTTGCGTGACAAGCCAGTAGGCGTAGCGCAAAGCGGCACGCGGTCCAACCCCGGGCAGGCTATCAAAGGCGGCAGCCGCCTCTTGGATGGGCTCGGGGAGGGGCATGACTAGTTCTTCATTGCATCACCGAATTCGGCGGCGAGGTCGAGTCCGCCGATGTCTTTGAGTTTGGTGGCCATGACGCGCTGGATTTTGCCGATAGCATCATTCGTCGCTTCGACGATCATGTCTTGCAGTTTGGATTTGTCCCCCATGGCACCGTCTTCGATGGATACGGAGAGGACTTTTTGGTTGCCGTTGATGACGACTTTTACCTTACCCCAACCAGCCACACCTTCGGCGGTTTCTTGGGAGAGAGCATCTTGAATTTGCTTGGCGCGATCTTTGAGATCTTTGAATTGCTTGAGTTTGGAAAACATGGACATATATGTTCAATTAAAACGGATTTCCTGCGCCTATCATGGGGCTTGCGCCTGCCGGTGGCAAGGGGCCGGATCCGCCTTGTTTTTGAAAAGGTGGTGGCATTCCCATGGAGCCTTTTTGGAGAGAACGGAAGCTGGTGCGGGCGGCATCGAAGAAGAGTTTTACGACACCGACGGGGCCGTTACGATGTTTAGCGATGTGGATTTCTGCGAGGTTTTGTTCTTCTGGAGAAAGGTCTTCTGGGCGGTAGTTTCGATCGGCTGCTTTGCGATAGATGAACATCACGATGTCGGCATCCTGCTCGATGGAGCCAGATTCACGCAAGTGTGCGAGGCGGGGGATAGCGGGTTTCTGTAATTCCACGCTGCGGGAGAGCTGCGAGAGCGCGATGACGGGCACGTTTAATTCACGCGCAATCGATTTTAGACCACGCGTAATTTCGGCCACTTCCTGCGTACGATTGGATTCACCACCGCCTTTGCTTCGGCTTTCCATCAGCTGCAAGTAGTCGATGACGATCATGCCTAGGCCATGCTCCATCTGTAGACGTCGACATTTGGTGCGGATCTCCATGATGTTGGCGTTGGCCGTATCATCAATGTAGATGGGGGCTTCAGACAAGACACCGAGGGCATGACCGATGCGTGGAAAATCATCATTACCAGGATCTTCGGATAATTTACCGGTGCGCATTTTCCAGAGATCGACGTTGGCTTCCGCACAAATCATACGATCAACCAGCTGCTCTTTGGACATTTCGAGCGAAAAGAGTCCAACCGGAACACGGCCTTTTACAGCGGCGTTACGGACTAGGTCGAGCGCGAAGGAGGATTTTCCACAGGCAGGACGTGCGGCGAGGATGATGAGGTCGCTTTTTTGTAGGCCGCCGAGGAGTTCGTCGAGGTCGGGGTAACCCGTCGAGATGCCACGGAGCTTGCCCTTTTCGCGGTGGAGTTCGTCGATGCGGTCGAAGGCGTCGGCAAGGACATCGCGGATGGCCGTGAATGATCGCTTCATGAAGCGTTGAGACACGTTGAAGAGGGTACGTTCGGCTTCATCCATCACGGTTTGGACATCTTCCGCTTCTTCGTATCCAAGGGCGGTGATTTCGCCGGCAGCTTGAAGTAGGCGACGAAGCGTGGCCTTCTTTTGGATGATTTCTCCGTAATGCACCACGTGGCTAGCTGTTGGAACGGCGTTCGCGAGGTTGATGAGTTCCGCGCGGCCTCCGATTTGCTCCAGTTCACCACGTTCTGTTAGGCGGTTGCCAAGGGAGAGGAGGTCGATGGGTTCGTTGCGACGATACAGATCGAGCATGGCTTCGTAGACGCGACGGTGTTTGTCGGCGTAAAAGTCTTCGGAGGTCAATGAATCCGCAACTTTAATCATGGCGTCTTTGTCCAAGAGGAGGGAGCCCAGGAAGGATTGCTCGGCTTCTAGATTTTGGGGCGTGATCCGTTCGTGGGGAGCCATATGCGGGCATCTTAGGGAGCGTGGAACAGCCTCGCAAGTTGATATGGTGGGGACATCTAACGTTTTGCGACGCAAGATAAGTTTGTTCATGATATACTGCTGTCATGTCTCGTTCTTTATTGAAGGCGATCCTTACTCTCGTGGGCACCATTATTGGAGCCGGCGTGTTTGCGTTGCCGATCGCGTTTGCCCGCGTGGGTGTTTGGCCTGCGAGTGTGGTGTTTTGGCTGATGACGCTAGTCGTGTTAGCCACACATCTCATGATGGTTGATGTAGAGCTCGCCTCGAAGCAAAACGTCCGCTTGGCTGGAGCGGTTCGGCGATGGGTGGGGGAGCATGCGTTTACGTTTGCGTCGATTAGCTATCCTTGTCAGCTCATTGGCGCGAGCGTGGCGTACCTTGTGCTAGGCGCCACGTTTCTTGCGACGCTTGTGGCTCCTCTGGGCGTGCATGCAGCGCCGATGGTGTTGCAGACGTTGTTTTGGGTGGGGGGAGCGGTGACGCTTATTGGTGGACTTCGTCTTGTGGCGAGTGTTGAGTCTTGGGCGACGTGGTTTTTGCTAGCTGCACTTCTTTTTTCTTCGGGATGGATGTGGCAACACGGGAGCGTGGCCTTTTTTGCGTCCCATTGGGTCGCTTCGCTTAGTTTATTTGGTGTGTGCTTGTTTAGCCTCGGCGGGATTCCTGGGATAGGGGAGGTGGTTGAGATCGTGGGGCGCGATCGACGACGTGCGCAGACGGCGACGGTCGTAGGCACGTTGGCCGCGGCGTTTGTGTCTTGGGTGTTTGCGGTGAGTTTTGCCGGGCATTCGTTTACACCTGACGGAGCGCTGTTGAATTGGGTATTGGCTGCAGCTGGATTTCTTGCCGTTGCTACGTCCTACATTGTTGTTGCTCAGGACCTGCGTGCTACGTTTTCCCTCGATCTTAAATTGCATGCTCGGGCTGCTTTTGCTTGCGCGATGGGAATCCCCCTTGTGATTGCGTACATGATGGCGCCAAGCGTGTTTGGGATTGTGAGCGTGGTCGGTACGGTCTTTGGTGGCGCGAATGGAATTTTGGTTGCGCTTACGGCGGCACATGTCTATGCACGCGGCGGAAAGACGCGAAGAGTTTTGTGGGAGAGTGTTTGTGTCTTGGTTGGGTTCGCGTATCTTGCCGGACTTGCGTATTGGATTTGGCAACGTGTGTTATACTAACCCTATATGCCTTTGTTTTTGCGTACGATTCTTCTCACGGTGCCGCGTTTCATTGTGATCTTGGCGCTTGTCATTGGGCTGAATCATCTTGATGTCTCGCCGTTACCAGAGTGGACGATCGCCATCACTGCCTACGCGCTGCACTTTTTGATCACGTTTCTTTTTGGGTATTGGGCCATGCGCACGATTATGCCAAGTTGGGCACAGGTGACTATGGTTACGGTTCTTTTTCTTGTCTTCGGTGTGTTGTGGGAGGTTGGCTTGTACGCGTGGATGACACAATCAACCCTCCAAGACGTGCTTAGTGGGTTTAGCCGGGAAAGTTTGTGGCTTTTGTGTCTCTATACGATTGCGACACTTTCGGCTGGTGCGTATACACGACAAAGACGTGTACTACTCGTGTCCGACGACATGCGATCGTAGAGCGGCGCGTGCCACGTTCAAAAGCAGAAGCGCAATGGTCATGGGGCCGACGCCTCCAGGGACAGGAGTGATCCAAGCTTCGTAGGGTTCGTAGGTGGCAACATCGACATCACCGCAGAGGGCGCCTTGCTCATCATGATTTGTTCCAACATCGATGATTACGGCGTCTTTTTTTGTCATGCCTGCGTGGAGGAATTTGCTGCGGCCGATAGCGATCACGACCACGTCTGCGCGACGTAAGACTTGTTGCTCGATTTCATCCGGTGCCATGCGGTGGACGAAGAGGCCCGCGGCTTTCAGAAGGTGAACGAGTGGATCTCCGAATAC
>CAZLPD010000021.1:5619-19542 GCA_964561355.1 uncultured Gammaproteobacteria bacterium | reverse complement strand
CTCGTCCTCCAGCTTCCCGGTTGGGGTGACGGTGCCGGTGCGGGGGCGTTAGTTTGTTGCGCGTCCTCTTGCCGCTCGCTATGCTAGCTCTGTATGGAGTGGTTTGATCCGAGCCGTGTGCTCGATTATTCCTTTGCGATCACGTCTATTGGGCTGTGGTTGGGGGCTGTTGTGGCCATGTTTCTGTTGATTAACTTCATGAAGGGGGTTTAACGCTTCCATGTCTCACGCAAAACACATCGCAGGGAATGCCGCGTGGCTGATGGGAGCGACGGTGCTGCAAAAGGCCGTTGCCTTCCTTTCGTTTTTCTTTGTTGCTCGTTGGAGCGGGCCTGCTACGACGGGTTCTTATTTTTACGCGGTAGCCATCACATCTGTGTTTGTGGTGATTGGTGACCTTGGGTTCACGCCGGTTGTGATTCGAGAGTACGCTGCGCATCCGGAGCGTGGGCTAAGGTTCGCGAAAGCGGCTTTATATGCAAAGGCTGTTTTGATCCCCATCGCCGTTATCGCTTCGCTTTTGTATCCGTATCTTGGAGCGCTTATCTATGGACGTGCGGTTGATCCTTCGGTCTTACTTGCGGTGGCGATTGCATGCGGCGTGCTCTCTGCGGATTCTTGCTCGCTGCTTCTTTATGGAGTGTTGCGTGGATCGCAGCGCTTGAAGTTTGAAGCCTTGGGCATGTTTGTTACGCAATCGATTACGGCCCTGCTTTCGGTGGTTTTTGCTTGGTTTTTCCGTGGAAATGTTCCGCTTTTAGTGTTGGCACTTTTCTGCGGTAGTGCTTGGAATGTGCTTTGGGCTTGGCGGCACGTTCGTACGCTCGGCTGGCGTGATGCGCCGCTCGATTGGCAAGATCTGCGTCAGATGGCTCGTTTGGCTGTGCCGTTTGCGTTGGCGGGTATTTTTGTCAAAGTGTATTCGTACGTTGATACCTTGTTTCTGGAAGCGTTTTGGCCCAAGACAGAGGTCGGTCACTACGCGGTTGCCTATAAACTTACGTACGCATTTCAGTTTCTGCCACTTACCTTTGTGGCGGCGCTTTATCCCGGGCTTAGCGCCATGTATGCTCGCGGCGACAAGGATGCGCTCACACGATCTCTTCATGGGTCGCTGCGCCTCATGATCTTGATTGCTATTCCTATCGCGGTGGGGTTATCGGCGTTTTCGGCGCTTGTGCCGCGACTCTTTGGGAGTGCGTATGCGCCGGCCATCTCTGTCCTAGCGGTTTTAAGCTGGGTGCTCATTCCTATTTTTTGGGACTTTCCCGTTGGTTCGCTCCTGAACGCGACTCATCGCGCTCATCTCAAAACGACCTCGATGGCGATCGCTATGGTTGTGAATGTAGTTCTGAATGCGTTTCTTGTGCCTCGCTTTGGTGCGATTGGGGCGGCGTACGCCGCGGTTGTGAGCTTTAGTATTTTGGGTCTGGTTGGTCTTTTTCTTGTGCGTCGCGACGTGGGGGTGTCTTGGATCGCTCGTTTTCTTTTTCAGGCGGTGGGCGCTTCGGCTACCCTATACGGAGCTCTCTTTTTTCTCGCTCATCGGGTATCGATCGTATCGGCGCTCTGCCTGGGTGGCTTGGCTAGTTTGGCGTTGCTGGGTATCTGGCGGATCCTGACAAAAGATGATGTGATAATGCTATGGAGCTGGATCAAACGAAGAACCGCGTAGAGCCAGCGTCATTGGCTTTGTATACATTGGAATATCCTCCCCAAAAGGGAGGTGTGGCTAGTTATTTGGCTGGACTGGTTCATGCGTTGTCGGAAGCGCCTCGTGTCGTGTACGTGCATGAGAAGTTGCGACGTAAACGGTTGTGTTGGCTTCCGTTGGTGGCGGTTATGCGCCATGACGATGCTCAAAAGGGGATCCTTGTGAGCCATGTGCTGCCGATGGGTACCGCGGCGTTTTTTGCGAAAGTCTTTGGCGGTCCAGCGTACTCAGTCATTTTTCATGGATTGGATTTGTTGTATGCCGATCGTTCGGCTTGGAAGCGGTGGCTTGTGAAAGTGATTTGTCAGAATGCTTCGCTTCTCGTGGTGAATTCTCAAACGACAGCTGATATCCTCAAGCGTTTTACGGATCGGTTACCGCTCGTGCTCACGCCGGGGGTTCAGCCGAAAGAGTATCTATCAAAACAGGCAGCGCGAATGAAGCTCGGTGTTGGAGTGGGCGAACGTGTCGTGCTTGGCGTTGCTCGTCTTGTGCCGCGCAAGGGGTTTGATGTGTTGATTGAGGCGGTGGGGACACTTCGTGAGCCTGTGCGCTTGGTTATGATTGGTCGTGGTCCAGATGAGGAGCGTTTGCGTGCGTGTATGGCGGGTAGTGGGGGACGATCCACGCTCGAGCTCAAGACGGATGTTGCAGATGAGGAGCGGGATTTATGGTGTGCCGCGGCGGATGTATTCGCACTTCCAGTCCGTGAAGAAAAAGATGATATCGAAGGATTTGGGATGGTGTTTTTGGAGGCGGCGATGGCTTCGCTTCCGGTGGTGGCGGGGAAGAGCGGAGGTATTGCGGAAGCGGTGGTTGATGGAGTGACGGGTTCGCTTGTAGATCCTCGTAATGCGCAGGCCGTCGCAACGGCTATTCAGACGTTTTTTGATCATCCAACGTTGGCTGGTTCCTTTGGTGAGGCAGGTCGATCGCGTGCGCTTCGAGATTTTGCTTGGCGGGAACGTGCTCAGCAGTTTGATGCCACTTATCCGTTGGTTTCTGTTGTTATTCCTGCGTATAACCGCGTACATTTACTCAAGAAGACGCTGGAATCTCTGGTCCATCAGACGTACAGGTACATGGAAGTTATTGTGGTGGATGATGGATCGAAGGAGGATGTAGCTTCTGTGGTTGCTGGTTTTAAAGATCGGCTCTCTATCCGTTTCGAGCGATTGTCGCAAAACCAAGGTGCACCGGTTGCGCGGAATCGAGGGTTTGCTCTTTCACGAGGGGAGTACGTTTTGTTTTTGGATGCGGACGCGACGCTTTGTCGAGGAGCTCTCGAGTGTTTCGTGGTTGCGCTTCGAGAACATCTGGATGTAGATGTCGTCTATTCAGCGTTTCGATTTGGATGGAAGCACTTTGCTTCGCGTGAGTTTGGAGCGGATGCGCTTCGGCAAGGAAACTACATTCACACGAGTTCGATGCTTCGTCGTTCCGCGTTTCCTGGGTTTGATGAGCGTCTTACGAAGTTTCAGGACTGGGATTTGTGGCTCACGATGAGCGAGCGTGGATTAAAGATGTTGCGTGTTCCATATACGCTTTTTCGTTTACGAAGTGGAGGAACGATGAGTGCATGGCTTCCGAGCTTTTTTCATCGGTTACCGTGGAAGCAGATTGGATGGATGCCAGCAGCGCTTACGCGTTATCGAGAGGCGGAGGTGGTTGTGAAGAAGAAGCACGGAATTGATTAGGTATGCTCTCTTATCTTATCTGGTTCGTTGGTATTGCTTCGTTTGAGCTCGTTTCTGCGCTTACGATTTTTCATCCGATGGCGCACGGAGTTGCTCTGGTTGCTTCCGCGCTGTTTTTGGCCGTGCTTGCGTATCGAAAACCGTCGCTCGCGGCGAGTATCCTTCTTGCTGAGTACGTGATTGGATCCAAGGGGGCTTTGTTGCGGTTTGGGGGTGATGGTGTTGGTCATGGCGGCGTGCCACTTCGTATCGCTTTGTTCGCGGCGTTTCTCGTCGGTTGGCTCGTTTGGTCAATCCAACATAAGACCTATCGTGATTGGGCGAGCTATCTTCGGGGTCGAACCGTCTACATTGTTCTTGCTGGTTTGTTAGTCTACGCATTCTTGCGAGGCTATTTTTTGCATAACGCGTTTATGTTTGATGATGCAAACGCGTGGGGTGTTTGGTTGCTTTTGTTGCCGGCGTTGGATTTGGCGCGTCATGAGAGAGCTGCTCTGTATAGATTTGTTCCCTCGGCGCTTTTGACGGCGTTTGTTTGGATGGCGCTTAAAACACTCGGCTTGTTCTTCTTGTTTTCCCATCTCACGAACCCAGCTTGGCTTGATGCGCTTTATCTTTGGGTGCGTCGAACAGGGGTGGGGGAGATCACGCGTGCGCTGGCTAGCGCGAATGTGTGGCGCGTGTTTTTTCAATCGCATATCTATCTTCTTCCGGCTATCTTTGGGTTTGCTTGGTATACCGTGTCGAAGAAGTATGTCCCCCGTGTTGTTTGGATGGTGTCTGTGCTGGCGTGGGCTGTGCTTCTCGTGTCTCTCTCTCGAAGTCTGATGATTGGCGTTGGTGCTGGTTTACTCGCTTCTGCTGGTTTGCTCTTCTTCTTTCGTCACGATATTGGGTATGCGTGGTCGACGGGAGCGCGTGAACATACGCCGGTTGTTGGGATCGGACGCGTGTTGGCGATGATGGTTGGATCCGCTCTTTTAGTCGCGGGCTTGTTTTATGCGCCTCCACGGCCTTCTGGGTCGCTCGCGGATCTTTTTGCTTCACGTACGGATCTTGCGGGTGATGCTGTTGTGAGTCGATGGATGCTGTTACCGGCTCTTATGCAGGGGATTGAGCGTCATTCGCTTCTTGGATCTGGGTTCGGGGCCACGATCACGTACACGAGCCATGACCCTCGTGTTGTTGCAGCCACTGGGGGCAGTTATACGACCTACGCGTTTGAGTGGGGATGGTTGGATCATTGGTTTAAGTTTGGGTTGCTGGGTGTCCCTCTCATGCTTTGGATCGTTACGCGGCTTTTGTTGCGTTCTTGGCGATCGTCTCAACCGTTTTGGATTCGTGCTACACTCGCAACAAGTCTTCTGGCGCTTATCGCGACGCATTTTTTTACACCATACTTGAACCATCCGCTTGGTATCGCGTGGCTTGTGAGTGTGGAAGCGTGGCTCTCGATGGAATTTGCATGACCGTTCTCGCATTAACGCAGGCTATTTTGGCTGCGGTGACCAAGGTTCCGCTGGCGGCCTTTGTGTTTGGAGGTTCGTTTATTGAGGAGATCGTTTCACCTATTCCGACGTACGCCATCATGGTTGCGGCTGGTTCTGCCGCACATGTGCAAGGGGTTCATTTCTTGTGGCTTTTTCCGCTTGCCCTGCTTGGATCATCGGGGAAAACGATTGCGTGCGTGATTTATTATGTGTTGGCGGATGTGTTTGAGGATGTGATTGTGCCTCGTTACGGCAAATATATTGGGGTTACGCATAAGCAGATCGAATCGATTGGGAAGCGGATGAGTAAGCAAGAGAGGAATATTGGGTTGTTGATTTTGTTGCGCGCTCTGCCTGTTATTCCTTCGGCTCCTATCTCCATCGTGGCCGGTCTTATCCATGTTGAGATAAAGGTGTTCATCTTCACCACGCTTATCGGTACGTTTCTTAAAGATAGTGTGTATCTGATTCTTGGGTATATTGGGTTGCAGGTTTTTAAGGATTTGCTGGGCGAGACGGCGTTTCTTGGGCATTTATTTGAAACAGGATTGACCTTGGCGCTCGGTCTTTTGATCGGATGGGCGTTGTGGAGCAAGCGGAAGAAATAGCGGTTTGTCTGTGCGGCAAAGATCTCGACATATCCTCTCTTTTTGCCTAGGATACGGGGATATGACAGCTAAGATCCCCATGCGCACGCGTATTGCCCCGTCTCCAACTGGGTTTATGCATATCGGTACCCTGCGCACCGTGCTATACGACTACTTTTTGGCGCGCCAATCGGGTGGTCAGTTTATTGTGCGTATCGAGGACACGGACCAGGAACGTTCGGTGGCGGGGAGTGTTGAGAGTCTTTTAAAGACCTTCCAGACCCTGGGTCTTGATTACGATGAGGGGCCTGTGTTGCGTGCGGATGGTTCGATTGAGGAGAAGGGCCCAAACGGTCCGTATTTTCAGTCTCAGCGATTGGCTATTTATAAAAAATACGCAGAACAATTGGTGGCGCAGGGGGATGCATATCCTTGTTTTTGTACGACGGAGGATTTGGAAAAGATGCGAGCAGAGCAGACGCTTTTGAAGCTCGCTCCTAAGTACGACCGTCGTTGTTTGAAATTATCCGCGGAAGATATTGCGGCTCGTTTGGCGCGCGGAGATCGACACGTGCTTCGTTTGCGTGTTCCGGAAGGGGAGTCGCGGTTTGTGGATGCGATTCGTGGAGAAATTGTCTTCAAGAATAGCGAAGTTGATGATCAGGTGCTTATGAAGTCGGATGGATTTCCGACGTATCACTTGGCCGTGGTGATTGATGACCATCTCATGAATATTACGCATGTGCTTCGTGGGGAGGAATGGGTGTCTTCGACGCCGAAGCAGATTCTTCTTGCGAAGATGTTTGGATGGGAGTTGCCGACGTATGCCCATGTACCTCTCATTCTGAATCCGGATAAGACGAAGCTATCCAAGCGCAAGGGGGACGTTTCTGTGGAATCGTATCTCGCGAAGGGATATTTGCCGGAAGCGCTCACGAATTTTCTTGCGTTGCTTGGATGGAATCCTACGGATGACCGCGAGGTGTTTTCTCGTGAGGAGTTGATTCGCTTGTTTGATTTGACGAAGGTGAATAAGGCCGGCGCTGTGCTTAATGTCGAGAAGTTGAACTGGGTGAATGGACAGTATTTGAAGGCCATGCCGGAGGCTGAGTACCTGGCGCTTTTGCGACCGATGTTGGCGGGAATGAGTGACGATGCGGCGTTTGTGGATCGTGCTTGTTTGCTTGCTCGTGAACGCATTCAGTTACCGAATGAATTGGTTGGACTAGTTTCCTTCTTATTTCCTGAGAAGCTTGAGCATGATCCTGCTGGATTAGTTTGGAAAACACAGACGAAAGAAGAGGCTCGGGAGCGTCTTCTCGCTGTGCGGATGCTGTTGGATACGCAGGGTGATTTTTCTTCGATCGCTGCTCTCGAAGCTCAGGTGCGAGGTTTGGTTACGGAAAAAGGATGGGGGAATGGCGATACGCTTTGGCCGCTTCGCGTTTCTCTTTCAGGGATGAAGCAGTCACCAAGTCCGTTTGAGCTGCTTTGGGCGTACGGAAAGGTTCGTGCCTTGGCACGCATCGACGAAGCGCTCTCGCGGTTGGTATAATCTCGTCGTGCATCGTTTTTCGTCTCGATCCATTTGTTTCGCGCTGTGTTTTTTGAGCGTTGTTTTGTCTTTTGCGTTGTATAGTACGGTGTTTGCTCAAGCCACGGATCAGTCCGCTACGGTGGATGACACGATTACGGATTCTGGAAGTGGCAATTTAAAGCAGGAGGTTGATGATCTGCAGGGGCAGGTCAAAAAGAAGATGGATCGCGTGAAGGAGCTCGATGGGATGATCAAGGGGTATCGAGATAAGGCTCAAGAGCAGGAAACGGCGGCACTTTCTTTGCAGAACGAGGTGGCTTTGCTTGAGAATCATATCCAAGAAAAGCAGCTCGCCGTGGAGCGAACGAAGCAAGAGATGCAAGCGACGCTGCTTGAGATTCAATCGCTTGGGAGTCAGATCAAGATGCAGCAAGCTCGTATTTCGGCACGAGAATCGGCGCTGGCGGATATCTTCGTGAAGCTGCAACAAGAGGGGTCTGTGAGCACGTTTGACGCTTTCATGGCCCATCCTTCGCTTTCGGAGTTCTTTGTGCGCCTGGATGATCTTGGGCGTTTGGAGGGTGATTTGGGTGAGGCTACACGGGTTCTTAAATCAGAAAAAAGCATCTTGGAAGCTAAGCGTCAGGATCAGGAGACTCGTCGGCTCGCCCTTGATACACAGACCCGCACGCTTCAAGAAGAAGAGCGTGGACTTGAAGAGCAGCGCTCGAGCCGTATCTCTTTGGTGGCGGTTACACAGACGAAGGAAGATGAGTTCCGTAAGATCATCTACGAGCTACGTCAGCAGCAGCAGAGCGAGGCGGGGGATATTCAGTCTATTCAGGATCATCTTAAGGATCGTCTTGATTCGATTGATTCTGCGTTGGCGCGAGGAGATATTTTGCTTAGCTGGCCGATTTCCGTGAAGAGCGGTGTTTCGGCGCGTTTTCATGATCAGAGTTATCCATTTCGTAAGCTGTTTGAACATCCGGGTATCGACTTGCCGACAGGGGTAGGGACGCCTGTGCGTGCGGCGGCAGGTGGATACGTGGCTTGGACGCGTACAGGAAAGCAGTATGGAAATTACATTATGGTGGTGCATGCAGGTGGTGTGGCCACGATCTATGCCCATTTGTCGAAGTTTGGTGTGAAGCCGGATACGTATGTTGAGCGCGGAGATGTGATCGGCTATTCAGGCGGTCGTCCGGGGGATGAGGGGGCGGGGCTCTCGACGGGTGCGCATCTTCACTTTGAGGTACGTCAAAATGGGATTCCGGTAAACCCTGAGCGTTTCTTACCCTCGCTTGATTAACCGTTTATGAATCCTTACCTACGTAACGTCTTGAGAGGGGTTGGGTGCGGTGCAATTATCTGCGTGTTTCTTGTCTTGTTTTCTTGGGGGTTTCATCAGTTTGTTTCGCTCTGGGTGGCTATTGTTTTGACTGTTTTGCCGTACGTAGCAACGTTTGTTCCCTCGGTTTATACACTGCTCGTTGAAGAGCCTTTAAAAGTACTCGCGCCTACTCGTTCTGGTGTGGGGATGCTTCGACGATGGTTGGTACTGTCTTTCGTTCTTGGGTATTTTTTGGCTTTGATAGCCTGTATGTATTTCTTTGTGATGGCCAAGATCACGCTTTAAGCGATCTTGATTTCCGCTAGAGCTTCTTCCAATTCTTGTAGGCTCGAGATGCGGACCAATTTTGATCGAATGTCTTTCCAGCCCTTCATGTTTTTGAAATACCAAGGAAGATGTTTGCGGAGTTTTACGAGGCCACGTTCACCGTAGTGAAGGACTTGCAAGCGAGCGTGTTCGCGGATGGCGGCGATGCGTTCTTCGATGGAGACTAGATCGGATGACGTTCCATTCATGAGGTGATCCTGCACTTGTTTTGCAAACCATGGATTACCGAGCATGCCTCGACCGATGAGAACCCCATCGGCGTTTGAGCGTCGCATGGCTTCGGCGGCGAGTTCGGGCGTGGTGATGTCACCGTTGATGAGGAAGGGGGTGTTGGGTATTTGGGCGCGTGCTTCGCCGGCGCGATCCCAGTTGGCAACGCCGCTGTAGCCTTGCTCTTTGGTTCGTCCGTGAATCGAAACAAGGTCAGCGCCAGCCGCTTCTACGACTTTTACGAAGTCGAGACAGTCGGTGTCTTTGCTCCAGCCAAGACGGGTTTTGACGCTCACGGGAACGCTGACAGCTGCTTTCATAGCGCGGATGATGGCTTCTGCGCGCTTGGGTTCTTTAATCAGGAAGGCGCCGTTGAAGTTGGAAACGATGTTGTACACGGGGCAGCCCATGTTGATGTCGATGGCATCTGGATGAAAACGCTCTTCGATGATGCGCGCCGCTTCTGCCATGGTGGCAGGGTCGCTGCCAAAGATTTGCTGCACGAGTGGGCGTTCACGCTCGTCGAATTCCGCCATCTTGAGTGTCTTTTCGTTGAGACGAACCACCGCTTCGGAAGAGACCATCTCGCGGAACATGAGGGGGGTGCCATGCTCTTTGCATAGCAAACAAAAGGGCAGGTCACTCATGTCTGCCATGGGGGCGAGGGCCACGATCGGTCGTGGGAAGGTCTTCCAATCAATCATGGGGACGAGCGTAGCCTGTTTTTGTTAATAAAACAATGGTGAAGGCTCGGTCTGTACGGTTGTCAGATAGTCATGAACTCCGTATGCTTCTTGGTAATACCTATGTCTACCGAATCAAACAACGCTCTCGACTCCCTTCACGAACGCAACCGTCGTGTTGAGCTGGATAAAGCTTGGGAAACGAGTAAGACGCGGATGATCGCGATCATGGTCATGACGTATGTTGTCGCGACGGTGTTTCTTTGGTTGATCCACGTCGATCGTTCGTACATAAGCTCACTCATGCCAGTGATTGGATACGCTCTTTCCACGGCCTCGCTTCCGTTTGTGAAGAAGTGGTGGGTGAAGAAAATGTATCCCTAGGGAGCGGGGTTTTTTCTAGGCCACACAATAAGGGCCACCATCGCTCCGTTGATGAGAAAGATATAGAGCGGGTAAGCGACATTTGAAATAGCGTAGATATTCGTGGCCAGCAACGAACAGGTCGCTGCTAGAATATCTAGCGCGAAAAACGTCGCTATTTCCGTTTTTGGAAAGCGATAAGTCTTAAGCAGGGCTGGAACCATGCCTGTAAAATCGGCGAGAATGGAAAAGTATAGGCCGAGGAGAGGATTGCTTGTGGTACGCCACGCGATGATGCCTACGAGCGCGACTACTAGGCACGCCACGTCTATTCGGTTTCCGCCTCCCGTTCCGTGTTTGATGCTAAGAAGAAAAATGCCGATAGCCTGAATGGTTGTTGCTGCCGCGAGCCAAATGGCGACGGTATCATGACTAGCAAAGAGAGATGCTGTCGCCAGGATGCTTATAAGAAGAAGCACGAGGCGCGTTGTGCGATGGGGCTTTGCTTCACCGCGAAAAATAGCTCGTGCGTATACGATCGGTGAGATGAGGGCGATGAGTGCGCTTAGGACGGATAAGGCGTGTTGCATGACGGATCTTATTTAGAAAGCTGCCGGCGCCAAGCGATAATCTCTGCCGTTGCTAAGGCTGCTTCCACCCCTTTGTTAAAAGCATCGTTTTGGCTGCGGGCGATGAGTTGTTCGAGTTTGGTGACGGGGATGACTTCCACGATGATGGGGGTGTTTTCGGCGAGCATGACTTGGCCGAGTCCGCGGATACATTCATCCATGATCATTTCGAAGTGGTAGGTTTCGCCTTTCATGATGGCGCCGAAGCAGATGACGGCGTCGTAGGGCTTTTTCTGATTAACGCCGCTACGTATCAATGTTTGGGCGGCGAGGGGGAGTTCTAGCGATCCTGGGAGGATGTGGTGTTCGGGCTTTTCACATCCAGCCATGGCGAGGATTTCTTCGCACTTTTTTACCATGTTGTCGACGTGTTCGCGGTACCATTTAGCTTGAAGAATGGCGATACGGGCGCCGGGGATTTGGGGGATGGCGGTTGGGTCGAGTTGGACTTGCATATTGGTAAGACCTTAATAGGAGATTGGGATAAAAACAACCCCACCTTTTATGAGAGGCGGGGTGTTCTTGCTAGGCCCGGACTTCTAGGCGTAGTGCTGGCTGTTTTGCGCGAATGTTGGCTGCGACGGCTTCTAAGTCGAGTCTTGGTGTTTTCTTGAGATTCGCTTCGAATGTTTTGTCGTAACGGATATCTTGCAGGGCGTAGGATTCGTCGTCTTTGAGTTGTGCTGCGATCGCTTCTAGATCCTCTCCGCTGTGCACACCCGAGTAGACAGTGGTGCGGAATTCGTGGGGGAGCGAGGATGCTTGGATGATGTCGAAGGTCTCCCGACAATTATCGACGATGTTTTTTTGTTGGATGCCGATCACATCTGCGTAGCGATCCCAGGTATGTTTGAGATCCATGGCGATGAAGTCGATGAGACGCGCGTCGATCAGGCTTTCCACCATGCGTGGATGCAGGCCGTTGGTATCGAGTTTTACGAGGAGGCCGAGGTCTTTGATCTTTTTGATGAAGAGGGGGAGATCGTGGTGGATGGTTGGTTCTCCCCCTGTGATGCAGACGCCTTCGACGATGTGCTTTTTCCTGGCGAGACGATCGAGGATTGCTTCCTCGCTGTACGTTTGTTTTGCGTCGATGGGTTGTGTGGGGATGAGTTCTGGGTTGTGGCAGTAGACGCAACGGAACGGGCAGCCTTGTGTGAAGATGATGGATGCGATGATGCCCGGGTAATCAAGAAGACTGAGCGGCTGGAACCCGGAGATGATCATACTGTTTCACAGGCGATGGGTGTTTCTGCGCAAGGGGCACAAGACGGTTGCATCTGCGAGTGAACGATGTACTCCTTGCGGTCGTTGTACTCGTTCTTTTTGCCCTTGTTCCATTGATCGACGGGGCGGAAGTAGCCGACGATACGTGACCAGACTTCGCAGGTCGACTGACAGGTTGGGCATTCGCGCGTTTCTCCAGCGATGTAGCCGTGTTTTGGACAGATGCTGAAGGTTGGCGTGAGGGTGAAGTAGGGGAGATGGTAGGACTCGGCGACTTTTTTGACGAAGTTGGCGCAGGTTTTCCAGTCACGCACGCGTTCGCCAAGGAATAGGTGAAGCACGGTTCCGCCGGTGTATTTTGTTTGGAGCGCGTCCTGATGATCGAGGGCCTGGAGTGGATCATCGGTGTGGCTGACAGGGAGGTGCGTTGAGTTGGTGTAGTACGGTGCTTCTGGTGTTCCGCCTTGGATGATGCCTGGGTAGCGAGCTTCGTCTTCTTTTGCGAAGCGATAGGTGACGCCTTCAGCTGGCGTAGCTTCTAAGTTGTAGAGGTTGCCTGTTTCTTCTTGGTAGACGACGAGACGATCGCGCATGAATTCGAGGACCTCGTGGGCGAACTTGGTACCTTCTTCGGAGGCTAGATCGACACCGAGGAGGTTGAGACAGGCTTCGTTCATGCCATTCAAACCAATCGTGGCGAAGTGGTTGCGCAGCGATGGGAGGTAGCGCTTGGTGTAGGGGAGAAGGCCGCGGTCGATGTTGTCTTGCACGACCTTGCGTTTAATTTCGAGCGAGGTTTTGGCCACGTCCATGAGTTTGGCGAGGCGCTCGAAGAAGTTGGCTTTGGTTTTGGCGAGGTAGCCGATGCGTGGAAGATTGATAGTGACGACGCCGACGCTGCCCGTCATTTCTGCTGAGCCAAACAAGCCTCCTCCGCGTGCACGCAGGACGCGAAGATCGAGTTGGAGACGGCAGCACATGCTGCGTACATCGCTTGGGTTGAGGGAGGAGTTTACGAAGTTTTGGAAGTAGGGGATGCCGTATTTTGCGGTCATCTCAAATAGGAGCTTGGCGTTTTCGGTATCCCATTTGAAGTCCTTGGTAATGTTGTAGGTTGGAATAGGGAAGGTGAAGACGCGGCCTTTGCGATCGCCGCCTGTCATGACCTCGATGAACGCTTTATTGATAAGGTCCATCTCGGGCTGACAGTCGGCGTAGGTGAAGCTCTCTTCTTTGCCAGCGATGATGGGGTGCTTTTCCTTGAGATCGTCTGGTACAACCCAATCGAGGGTGATGTTGGTGAACGGTGTCTGCATACCCCAGCGTGAAGGGACGTTGAGGTTGAAGACGAATTGTTGCACGCCTTGGTGGATTTGTTCGTAGGTGAGTTTGTCGCGCTTAGCAAAGGGAGCCAGCATGGCATCGAAGGAGGAGAACGCTTGTGCACCAGCCCATTCGTTTTGCAGTGTTCCCAGGAAGTTGACCATTTGACCGAGAGCCGTCTCGAAGTGTTTTGGAGGATCGGATTCAACCTTGCCCGCTACACCGTTGAAACCTTCTTCGAGTAATTGTCGCAAGCTCCAGCCAGCGCAATAACCCGAAAACATGCCAAGATCATGGAGATGGAAGTCGCCTTCGACGTGGGCTTCGCGGACTTCGCGTGGATAGACGTAGTTGAGCCAGTAGTTAGCGGTGATTTTTCCGGAGGTGTTTAGGATCATGCCTCCAAGTGAGTAGCCTTGGTTGGCATTTTCGTTCACGCGCCAATCGGATTGATTGAGGTATTCGCTGATGGTTTTGTTAACATCGACGAGCACTTTTTCTGTTTCTCGAGCTTGGGTGCGTTTTTCGCGATATACGATGTAGCTCTTAGCGGTTTTAAAGTAGCCCGACGTCATGAGGGTATATTCGACGAGGTCTTGGATTTCTTCGACGGTGACCTCTTTTCGTGTTTTGGCGATCTTGCCCACAAACAACAGGATCGTCTCCGTGATGCGCCGCACCTCGGGTGCGCCAAGCTCTCCCGTCGCTTCGGCGGCGAGGTGGATGGCGTTTTGGATGCGTTCTTTATCAAAAGGGACTTTTTGGCCATCACGTTTGACGAC
>CAZLPD010000021.1:0-5519 GCA_964561355.1 uncultured Gammaproteobacteria bacterium | reverse complement strand
TCCACGAGCAGTCCTTTGAAGAACAGTTTGTGGCAGGATCGGCATCGGTATTCCGTCGTGCAATGTGGCATATCGGTGCTTGATCACGATAGCGCTCAGGACCCCCTCGGTAAAGGGATGATGGTTGAGCCGTATTTTTCGGTTATCCACAATATGTAGTGGTTGGATTATTTTTGTACCACTACATATTGTGGTTTTGAAAAAGGTGCTTTTGTTTTTGCGCGGACTGTTGTAGGGTTCGTGTATCTTCTTTTATCTTCTCTCTTTTTATGCCTTTTGTTGTAAGTATTGATGGTCCAAAAGGCGCGGGAAAAACCACGGTTGCTGCCCTTGTGCGTGCGCGGGTGCCAAAGGTTGTCGTTTTGAGCCTTGATGAGATTCGACGTGCGATCCCTGATGCGATTCCTACGGAGGAGTTTAACGCCTTGGCATTTAAGACGCTTCTTCAACGTGTCGTCGAGTGCGTCGATCAGCAAAATGATGTGGTGGTTGATAGCGGACTGACCGAGGAACGTAGCGAAACACTAAAAGAAGCGATTCGTGATGCGTGTGGCGTCTGGTTACCGTATGCGCTCACCGCTTCGTACGATGTTCTTTTGAAACGTGTTCGTCAGCGGGATCAGCTTCAAAAGCGACATACGAACAAAGAGCGTTTTGAGCGCTCGTTTGATCGTCAGCAGGAAAAGGGGTTTGAAGGGGTGACGGTTTTTGATACGACCGAGCTTTCTCCGGAAGAGGTGGCTGATCGCATTGTGGAGGATATGAAGGCGGCTCGCGTGTCTTTACCGGCTTCCGAGTAACTTCCAGCGCCACATTAGGCGATCGTAGCGTTTTACCCAGCGTCTTCGGAAGAGAATGCGTTCTTGCTTTGTAGGCAGGAACGTTTTTTTAAGGGTTTGCTTGGTAGCAAGCAATATTGTCATGAGGCGGCACCATGTGGAGCAGACGATCGGTTGTTGTGTGGAAGCGCAGACATCGCACACGAGCATGTGTATGTGGCAGGTGTCGTTTGTGCAGTTTTCGTATCGTTCGGTTTTTTGTGTGCAGAAGTGACAGTTGCCTACGATTTCACGATCGCCCTCGAAGTCCATCACGACGCGTTCATCAAAGGTGTAGAGCGTGCCGAGGAAATCTTTGCCTGGATATTTTTCCATGTAAGCATGGATACCTTCTTCGAGTTGGTAGACGTTTTTGAAGCCCTTGCTCAGGAGATACGCGGACATTTTTTCGCAGCGAATGCCGCCTGTGCAGACGGTAACGATCTTTTTGTCTTTGTAGGGCTCGAGTTTTACGACAGCTTCTTCGAGGTCGCGTGAGGCGCGCATGCCGGGGTCAATCGAGTTTTTGAAGTGGCCGGAGGCAAATTCGTAGGAATTGCGCATATCGACTACGACAAAATCATCGTTTGTTTCGTACATCTCGCGCAGCTTTTCTGGAGGAAGGTGGGGAGCGGTGCGCACGCGCGGGTCGGCGTCTGCTTGGGAGAAGCGTGTTCCTACGATTTCTTTGCGGACTTTCACGATAAGTTTTGGAAATGTTTTGCCATTACCTACGCTTCGCTTGATCTTCATGTCGGCGAAGCGTGGATCCTGGTGTAATTCTTTGACGAATTGCTCGGTTTTTTCCACGTCGCCTTCGAGGGTTGCGTTTAGGCCTTCTTCTGCTACCAGCGCGCGACCTGTAAAACCGAGCTCTTTGGCACGAGTGCGAAAGGCGTCCGCAAATTCGTTGGGATGCTCGATCGTGACGTATTTGTAGAAGAGGAGGACTTGGAATGGCATGGAGAATGGATAGCTGGTTTTTTGGAAAAAAGCAAAAGTGTGGGATGATGAAGGATATGAGAATACAACGTACGCAGGCTCTTTTTGTTGGTCTTGCTGTGCTTTTGGTTGGCGGGGCTTGGTTTGGGGTGAAGGCGTGGGAGTCGCGGACGCCGTCGATGGGGGCCTATGTTCCTTTGACGCCACCTGTTATGCACGGCATTGCCTACACGACGGAAGAAGCAGGCCTTCCGGAAACGTACGATGTATCTTCTAGCGATCTTGCCTACATTCGAGGTATCGAGGAGCGGAATGGTCGTCGGTGGATTACGATCGATCGGGTTCGCTATGCGGATTGTCGCACGCCACGCAATGCGGGGAAACCGTTACCGAAAGGATGCGGTAAGGATCCTGTGAGTGGGGCTTTTGTGATCGAGAATAAAGATAAGACGACGCAAATGTTTGAAATGGCCACATCTTCTGGACCGTTCTTTTTGAACGTTGTGAGTGATGGCGACGATAGAAAGCAGTGGAGGACAATGGACGTTGCTACGATGCAGACACTCCTCACGTATACCACGACCTCGGTGCCTGTGCTCCCGGAATATTCATTTCCGCAGTTGAAGGATGAAACTAGTTTATTTCACGTGAGCATTGTGAAGGGGCGAGTGGTCAAGGTTGTCCAGAAGTATTTTGAGTAGTGTTTTTGGTATGAATCTTCGTAGAGTGCGGGCGTTGAATGCAAAGCCGATTGGTGCTGGACCGGTTGTGTATTGGATGAGTCGTGATCAGCGCCTCCGAGATAACTGGGCGCTTGTGCATGCGATGGCGGAGGCAAAGCGCTTGAAGGTTCCTTTTGCGATTGTGTTTTGTGTTGCTCCGCATTTTTTGGGAGCTACACCCCGGCACTACGCCTTCATGCTTGAAGGATTGCAGGCCTTGGAAGAAGAGCTAAACGAGAAAGAGATTCCGTTTTTTGTATTGGTAGGGGATTCTGTGGAGGAAGTGTCTGCGTATCTTGAGAAGCATCGCGCGGGTCTTTTGGTGACCGACTTTTCACCACTTCGCTTGGGTCGGCAATGGCGAGAGCGTGTGGCGAAGGCTACCTCGATGTCTTGTGTGGAAGTGGATGCGCATAACATTGTTCCGTGTTGGATCGCTTCAGATCATCAAGAGTTTGCGGCTCGTACGATTCGGCCGAAGATTCACCGCCACCTTCCCGAATTTCTCGAGGAGTTCCCAAGAATGCTTCCTCGCGTTTCTCCTTGGCGGGGTGCGTCTTCATCATCCAGCCGCGCCGTTCTTGCCAAGCAGCTCAAGGCATTAGGTTTGGCGTCGGGGTATGGATATCGATGGCAAAGTGGAGAGCGTGCGGCGGCGCGTGTGTTGGGGCAGTTTATCAAGACGCGACTCGCGTCGTATGACAAAGATCGCAATATTCCCACGATTGATGGGCAGTCGGAGCTGTCTCCGTATCTGCATTTTGGGCAACTGAGCGCTGAGCGTGTGGCGTTGGCTGTGCAAGCCTCTTCTTTGCCGCATCAAGCGAAGGAGGTGTTTCTTGAAGAGTTGATTGTGCGTCGTGAGTTGGCGGAGAACTATTGCTTCTATAACCCGTTGTACGATTCCACGGAGGGATTTCCTAAATGGGCGCGTCGCACGTTGGACGAGCATCGAGACGACCCACGTCCGTATGTGTATACGCGCAAGCAATTTGAGTTAGGGAAGACGCATGATGCTCTTTGGAATGCGTGTCAGCGTGAGATGGTGGTTACGGGAAAGATGCACGGGTACATGCGCATGTACTGGGCCAAGAAGATTTTAGAATGGACGAAGACACCTGAAGAAGCCCAGCGCATTGCCATCTATCTCAACGACGCCTATGAGCTTGATGGGAGAGATCCGAATGGATACACGGGTATCGCGTGGTCAATTGGAGGCGTGCATGATCGGCCGTGGTTTCGTCGTCCGATCTTTGGGATGGTTCGTTATATGAGCGAAGGGGGAGCGAAGTCAAAGTTTGATGTGGATGCGTATATCGAGAAGTGGAGCGGCCACGATCGCTAGAGGTGTTTGTTTCGCCTGTCTATCGTTTTGCTTCGGCGAGTTTCTTGAAGTTGTTTAAAATGCTCTGCCATCCGTTTCTTTGCATTTCGATGGGGTTTTGATTTTCCGCGTCAAACGTCACCGTGACTTTTGTGGTTTCATCCCCGAGCTTCGCAAAGTGAACCTCGCATACGCGCGCTAGGTCTGTCTGAGGGGCTTTGTCCAGGACGTACTTTATCTTTTTTCCGTACTCGACTTCTAGATACGTCCCTGTGAGATCGAAGCCGAAACTCTTGTCTTTTGCCTCCATTCTCGTCAAAAATCGTCCTCCGACTTTTAGATCGTTGGTGGCATGAGGGCAGGCCCAATCGTCGCTCGCAAAGGCCCATCCTTTTATGCTTTCCGGGTTCGTGTAGTCTTCCCACGCGTTTTTGAGCGAGGCGTTGATGATGGCTTCTATGGTGACTTTTGTGGGGATGGATGACATATGAGTGCTAATGATACGTTTGGTTCGAGGGTTCTTTATGAACTAAATTCCACTGTCCATTCAATACCAAATTTATCTCTAAACATGGCAAAGGATGAACCCCATGGACTGCTGGAAAGAGGCATTTCAACTTCCCCGCCCTCTGAAAGTCCGTGAAATAGGCGATCTGCTTCTTCGCGACTGTCTGCGCTAATTGCTATTTTGGATCTGTTTTCGCGTTCGTTTACTCGCCCTATGCTTTCGGGAACATCATTCGCGATCAACACATTTTTTCCAATGGGTAAGGTGATACGCAGTATTTTATTTGCTTCATGTTCCGGTACAGGAAATTCAGGACTTGCGATGTCTTTGAAGCGGGTGATTTTTCCAAATTCTCCGCCGAATATGGATTTATAAAAGTTGAATGCTTCTTCGGCGTTTCCATTGAAGTTGATGTAGGGGTTGATTATTGGCATAGGATGTAGTGGTAACTGTATGGAGGAAAGGAATGCGCGTCAACGATAAAACCGTCCTTTTGGACGGTTTTATGTGTGGCGGAGAGGGAGAGATTCGAACTCTCGATACCTTGCGGTATGCACGCTTTCCAAGCGTGTGCACTAGGCCACTATGCGACCTCTCCGTGGATTGGGTTGTTTGAAGGTGGCTGGTGGGCGTTGGTTGGGGAGGACCCCTCGCAACGCCCGAGAGTGTAGCTGAAAGTTGGGTGTCAGGGCAAGTCCTGGATACTGGGCTGGATCTCAGGAGGTGAGCGGGTGCTTGCGGAGGTGGGCTCCGAGCAGGGCGGCAGCCTTTCGGTAGATCCTTGCTCCGCTTCTCGGGCAGTGAGTGGCGAAGTCGCGCAGCGCCTGCACGGGGTTCCCCCCGCACGGGAGCCAGATCTCTCCGCTGAGATCGTTCACAGCAGGCTTTGTCTTCGGCGCCCAGAAGAGCACCTGGTCTCCGCCCATCTTGCCGATCTGTTGAGTTCCTTCGGCGATGAAGCCTTCATTGAGGAGCGCGCGCTGGGCGCTTTCCTCGGGGGCTTCCTGCCTTTTGACGTCGGCCGCGGGAAGCCGGGGGCGACCCTTCTCGTTGACGAGAACCAGACCGCCGCGTCCCAGAGCCATCACGATTACGCGCATCTTTCCTTACACCGTATCCTTTCGTGCCAAGGACGTTACCAGCCCTTACTTATTGAGGCAACAGGCGCTCGACAACTTTTTTGATTCGCGATACACTCGAACAGA
>CAZLPD010000020.1:0-20155 GCA_964561355.1 uncultured Gammaproteobacteria bacterium | reverse complement strand
GGATTTGAACCCGGGACCTCTGCTTTACGAAAGCATTGCTCTACCAACTGAGCTAAGCTGGCGAGAGCCATGCGAGCCACCACTAGAAGTGGGTGCTCGCATGGTCTCTTGTGTTCGAAGGAGTCTGTGAGAACTCCCCTGCATTCCACCCCTGTTCGTGTTCCGAACTCAGGTGGTTGGTTCCTTGGCGTAAACGCTTCGGAGGACAATCTCTTTCAAGAGACTCTCCCCCGAAGCCTTCGGGGCTTGCGGGGTATGGAGCGGGTAGCGGGAATCGAACCCGCCTCTAGTGCTTGGGAAGCACTCATAATAACCACTATACGATACCCGCAAAAAGTGGCCCCATCATATCTTCTGTCCTCAAAATGTTCAAGCCCCCATCGATCCACGCCTCCGAACGGCCACACTTTCCGCACAACCCACGCTGACAAATGTGACCGTCATATACGAGGCGGCGGCCGATAAAAAGGGCAAAGGAATGCCTGTTACAGGCAAAACTCCGAGGTTCATCCCTGTATTAATCGTGACGTGAATGAAGAGGATTCCGCCCAGTCCCATGAGGAGGAGTGTAGCAAAGTCATCCCCAGAGGCGTAGGCGACAGCGGTATATCTCCACAGGATGAGTCCAAAGAGGCTGAGGATAACTAGGACCCCTACAAACCCCCATTCCTCGCCCAAGACGGCAAACATGAAGTCGGTCGCCGCCTCTGGAAGAAAGCGTAAGCGCGCTTGAGATCCTTCCCCGATACCCTTACCAAACATTCCACCCGATCCAATCGCGATACGTGCCTGGGCTGCGTTGTAGCTCGCGCCACGCAAATCCTCACTAGGATGCAGGAACGTATTGATACGAGCGCGCTGATACGGCTTAAGCCCAAACGACCACAGCAACGTCGTACTCACTAAAAGAACAAGCGGCAAAATAATCCACGCGCGTTTCGGCAAGCCTTTAAACAGACAAAGAATGCCCCATGTCGCACACATGACCATCGCCGAACCAAAATCCGGTTGAAGCATCACGAGGAGTGCGTAGACGGCCGTCGCGGCTCCACTCAATCCAAACATCTTCCAGGAAAGTTGCCCGCGACCAGAGCGCGCCAAAAGCGCAGAGAGATATGCGACAAGTGTGAGCTTGCCAATCTCGACGGGTTGAAATGAAAGTCCGCCAATATGAAACCATCCACGCGTGCCGTTCACGGTTTGCCCAAAGATTGCCACCAGCAAAAGCAGCGCCGCTCCACCAAGGTACAGAATCACGCTGAGCGAACGGATGTGGCGATAATCGAGAATCGTGAGCAGCGTCATGACGATGAGCCCGATGCCGGCGGCTACGAGTTGCTTGTAGAATGGAAAAAACTGCGCAGGCTCCTGCGAGATCCCGATCCCGTAGATAGCTACAAGCCCAATCGAAGTCAGCGTCAGAACGCCAATCAAAAGCGACCAATCAAGAAGCCCAAAAAGAGAAAAGAGACGGGACATATTTTTAGAGTATCCCGTAGCTCGCCGTTTGTCATGCTGGGCCGGTACTAAAACCTACTCGGCGGCAAAAACACACTTGGATCAAGAATATTCACGTTTGCTTGCACGACGGTATTGGAGATACCGGTGAGATTGTCGAACCAGTTAAAGGAGATAGGACGTCGTTCACCTGGTTTAAGATCCGTTTGATTGAGCTGTGTGACCGCAACCGGCGCTCCGCCTCGGAAAAGAACAATCGTTAAATCAACCGACCAAAATCCGTAGGCGCTATTGTTTTGAAGAGTGAAGCTGGTTTGCCCGACGGTCTGCGTGCCGATCTTCGCATTATTGTTGTAGGTAGGCTGATCCGTTTGAAGCTGCAAGCGCTTGGCGGCAAACTCGGCGTAGTCGCGTTCAACTTTGGCAGGATCCACACGGTGCCAAGCGAGGCTACTGACGACGAATTCAGGTGAGCCAGCTCCGTCACTAGAAGGGCTCTTCCATCCAACTTCCGTGAGATAGCGTTGACCACCAGGTAAGACGTATCCCTTGCGAACGGGCGTCGATTCATCTCCAAACTTGAACTGATATTCAAACTCAGCCCACCAATCTTTGTTTGGGTTCGTGATCTCTGTGAGTAAGTCGCGACGTCCTTCGGTTCCGGCGAAGTTTGCCACAGGGCTGACTTGGATGGCGCCTGGAGCATCAGCGGTGAGGTTGGCTTTGAGCCGTTGATTGCTAGCGATGATGGCGGGAATGCGTTGTTCGCGTGGGTAGGAGATGACATACGCATCCAAAAGCGACCAGGAAACATATCCCCAGAACCCCGTGATCAACAAAACGAGCACGGTGTATCCCAAGCGTGAAAGGAACACATTGTGTTGAACCCACCAATTTGCGGCCTGAAGCTCCTGATCGGTGAACCCACCACCTACCTGATATGAACTGGACATAGCACAAGTATAAACGCAAAACGCAAAGGCAACCAATCCCACCAGTTTCCCCTTGACAGTTGGTCTTTTCCTTGCGGTCACGCCTTGTTAACATGCCCGCGATATTCTATGGCTACTGCAAAAACCAAAGGCGCCTACGGGGCCGAGCAAATCTCTGTTTTGGAAGGATTAGAGCCGGTGCGCAAGCGTCCGGGCATGTACATCGGATCAACAGGTCCGGATGGGTTGTTTCATCTCCTGCGTGAAGTCGTGGATAACTCCTTTGACGAAGCCATGGCCGGCCACGCGGACGAAATCACGATCACCTTGCTTCCAGACGACAAGGTCTCCATTTCCGATAACGGTCGTGGTATTCCTGTCGAAATCCACAAGCAATACAAAGTCTCCGCCCTCGAACTCGTGCTCACAAAATTGCACGCCGGTGGAAAGTTTGGTGGGGAAGAGAGTGGCTATAAAATTTCCGGTGGTCTACACGGCGTGGGTGTATCCGTGGTGAACGCCCTGTCCGACTGGCTCGAGGTTGTGGTCGAACGTGATGGAGAAAAGTGGATTCAGGAGTACTCCCGTGGCATCCCTCAGTACAAAGCTAAGAAAATCGGCACAAGCCGCCGTCACGGTACGACGGTGAGCTTCAAGCCAGACGCGAGCATCTTCACTGAAGGCATCTCCTTCGATCACATGCGCGTCTTGGATCACTACCGTCAGCAGTGCTACCTCACCAAGGCTATCAAGCTTTCGATTATCGATGAGCGCCAGCCAGCACAGCACGACGTCTATGGCTTCTACTTCGATGGGGGCGTGGCTTCCTACGTGCGCTACCTCAATCATCGCAAGCAACCAAAGCACGACAATATTTTCATGGTAGAAAAGCAGGTCGACAAATCGGAAGTGTCGATCGCGCTTCAGTACACGGACGACTATCAGGAAACCCTCTTCGCCTTCACGAATAACATCATCAACCCAGAGGGTGGTACACACGTACAAGGCTTCCGTACCTCCATCACTCGTGTCCTGAACACATACGCTCGCGCCAAGGGATATATCAAGGAGAAGGATGACAACCTTTCCGGTGAAGACGTGCGCGAAGGCATGACGGCTGTCATTTCCATCCGCTACCCAGAACCACAGTTCGAAGGGCAGACAAAAGCTAAGCTCGGTACGCCAGAAGTGCGTGGCGCAGTAGAATCTGTAATGAACGAAGCGCTCGCCACCTTCTTGGAAGAACACCCACGTGATGCAGAAGCCATGGTTGGCAAGTGTATCTTGGCACAACGTGCTCGTGCGGCGGCCCGCGCTGCTCGTGATACGGTATTGCGTAAAGGAGCGCTTGAAGGCATGACGTTGCCAGGCAAGCTTGCGGACTGTTCTTCCAAAAACGCCGCTGAGTCTGAGCTCTACATCGTTGAGGGAGACTCTGCAGGAGGATCCGCGAAACAAGGTCGTAACCGTGAAAATCAAGCCATCTTGCCGCTACGTGGAAAAATCTTGAACGTGGAACGCGCACGTCTCGACAAGATGCTGGGCAACAACGAAATCAAAAACCTCGTCATCGCCTTTGGAACAAGCATCGGAGAAAGCTTCGACATCAGTAAGTTGCGCTACGGCCGCGTGATCATCATGACAGATGCTGACGTCGACGGTGCCCACATTCGCACGCTCTTGCTCACGCTCTTCTACCGCTACTTCCCGCAGCTCATCCAGGGTGGTCATATCTACATCGCGCAACCACCGCTCTACAAAGTCTCCGCTAGCAAGAAGGATACAAAATATGCCTTCTCAGAAGAGGAACGCGATCGTTACGTGGCAGAATTCCTCAAGCTGAAAGAGGACCGCGCTGCCGCCAAGGCCAAAACGCAAAAAGCCAAGAAGGCAGATGAGGAAGATACGGAGGGCGCCGAAGCAGCAGAAGGGGAGGAGGGTGTCGTCAAAGTCGGCGGAATCGACATTCAGCGCTACAAAGGTTTGGGTGAAATGAACGCCGATCAATTGTGGGAAACCACGATGGACCCAGCCACACGCACGCTCAAACTCGTCACGGTGGAAGATGCACAAAAAGCCGATGAAGTCTTCGACATCCTCATGGGTGCCGACGTCGCGCCTCGCAAAAAGTTCATCCAGACAAACGCAAAGCACGTGAAGAATTTAGACGTGTAGCCCCTCGCGCCTTTGTCATTCTGAACAAAGCCAGGGGTCCCTTCCGAAAGACCGCCCTCGTTGGGCGGTCTTTGACATTCTCCATGATGTCTTGTGTAGTAGTCTGCACGCTCGGACGGTCCGAGGTGTGAAGGAGACGTCGGCCATGTGTCAACCCGAAGGTTTGGACCCTGAACTGCACAGGGCCATGCGCGCCATCGCCCACGCAGGTGCTGCCACCGGCGGCTACGAATCCGAGCGTGAGACGCTCGGCTGTCGCTGTCATCTGCCACGGCGTCCGGTCGAGCCACCGCCCCCGCTCCCTGCCACGGTGCCGTGGAACAGCGACTACGATCCCCTCTGATCAGACCCTATGCAACCCCCTCTTTACCCCGGCCGCCACGCGCGCGTCGGGTCTTCTGCTTTTTGACAGGGGAGTGAGAATCTTGTGGGATAGTCGCATCTTGGATTTCCCAAGAAACACATGACGCTAGGAGGCGACATGGCAGAGAAAACGCTGGTATTGAAGGCTGGCGGTGTCGTAGTCGGGACGATGAAGTTCCTGACGGCACTCGCCGGCATCATCGGCCGCTACCGAGCGGCTGGTGACCGGGCGGTGCTCACGGTGAGCGCCCCCGACAAGGTGACGGATCTCCTCACTAAGGTTGCACGAAACATCGGTGCGCAAGACGTGGGCCAGCACCTCGACGCGGTGATGGCACGCTACCGCAAGTGGCTCGCGGATCTCGGTCTCGAGAATCGATTCGACGAGCTCCTCGGCGTGGACTTCACGGTCCTGCGTGAGATGGCTTCTCGAGCCACCGCCCCCTCTCCCGAGATGAAGGACGCGATTCTGGCCTTCGGGGAGATGACGTCCATCAAGGTCGTCGCAGCCTTCCTCGAGACCAACGGGACGGCGGCGGAGGCGTACGACGCCTCGAGTGGAGGCATGATCACCAACGACGCCTTTGGTAACGCCGAGCCGTTGCCGGAGGCTCGCCGCGCGCTGCGCAACGACCTGGAGTCGATTCTCTTGCGTGAGCGTGTCGCTGTGGTCAGCGGGTTCATCGGCCACACCAAGGATGGCCGCTGCATCACGACCCTCGGTCGTGGTGGTAGCGATTACACGGCGACCTTCGTCGCTGAGGCGATTCGCGCCGATCGCATCGAGATCTGGAAGGAGACGCCGCTCCGGCGTACAGACCCCCGGCTCGTGCCTTCGACTCCGCCGATTGCGTCCCTCACCTACGAGCAGGCTTCCGAGGCCGCGGCGGCAGGGATGAAGGCCGTCCACCCGCGCGCCATCGGACCGGCACATCGGGCCGGGATCGTGATGTGGGTGAGGGACATCAACTTCCCCGATCAGCTTGGCACGAGGATCGGCGCATCGGTGGTCTCCGCGATCGCCGTCGTCCGCAAAACGTGCTGGGTGAGCCTGGCATCGGAAGACATGTGCGACACGCCGGGATTTCTGTCGCGAGCGTCGGGCGTGTTCTCCCAGCACAACCTCGACATCGATGTCGCCGCAACGGGAGCGGTTCGCGTCTCCTTTACGGTGGATGACACGGATCGAGAGGCATCCTTTGCAGAAGCCATGCAGGAGCTGCAGACCTTCGCGGTTGTGGTTGTCCGTAACGGGAGCGCCGTGTTGAGCGTTGTGGCCCCGGCCATCGGCCCGCACCTCATCGGCGAGATCGGCGACGCGCTCGCATCTGCCCGTATCGCCCTCCGGGGAATCTCGATGGCCGGCTCCGTGGACGGCGACGCGATCGCGCCCCAGAGTTGCCAGTTCGTGATCGCGGACAGCGACGTAGAAGTAGCCGTGCGCACCCTGCACGCCGCATTCTTCGAACTCTAGCCGTTTGAACACGCATCTCCCCAAGATGCTCCGCACCTTCCCTTCTCACCCCGGCCGCCACGTGCGCGTCGGGTCTTCTGCTTTTTATAGAGATAAAGATGCGCCTCAACGCTTGACGTCCCTCGCTGCCGGGCCTAGGCTTCTTGGTCCTGGTCGAAGGTGGCAAGTTGCTGCTGGGTATTGGGAAGAAGGAGATCGAACATGAAGTTCGATCATCTGGACGCAGTAGTTCGCGAAGGTCTCGCGGACAAGATCGGGGGGCTGCTCACCAAGGCTCGCCTCACCGGTCCGGAGCGATTCGCGGCCGAGAATGAGCGCCGCATCAGACGCGGCGAGCCGGCGCTGGATGCGAATCAATCCCTCGCGATCCTGAGGGGTCCGCTCGAAGTCGTCGACCCCTGGAGGGAAAAGCGTGAGAGCTTCGAGGGATCGCTCGGTCTCTACCGTGCCCTGAGCTACGGCGAGCCGGCCACTCTCCGTGACGCCTGGGCTGAGCGGACGGCTACCCTCGCTGCTCGCGATCTGCTCCGCGCCGCGGAGGTCGATGACGATGATGTCTTCTGGGCGCTGGCTGGACTGGGGTTTCACCCGACGGTCATGGTGGCACCCACGGTGATGGACGAAGAAAGCGACCCTCAAGATCCGACGATGCTGATCGCCGTTCATGCTGGTCCCTCTCCCGGCACCTGCCGACTCTCACTCGCTGGAGACGGCCGTCTCCTCCGATACGGAGAGAGTATCTTCAGCGCAGCCGCAAGGTGTCTCGTGGACACCATGACCTGGCCGTTCGCGGAAGGTGATCCGAAAAAGGCTCATCGGTTCCTGAACATGTTGCTGATGAGCTCGCAGGTCACCAAGGTCTTTCATCACGACGTGGAGACCATGTCGCTCGTCCTGGTCTTCGGGATGTCGTACAAACGGAGCAGTTGCGGTCTTCCGGCGACCTTCGATGGCAGCCTGTCCGAAAGGGTCATGGCCTGGGCTCCGACCAGCATGGTCGAAGACGTCGTAAAGCGTCGTGATTTCAGGCCGATGGCGGAAGCCTTGCAGAGCGCGCGCTTCCCACCACTCGTTGCGGGCTTTCCTGCCCCGATGATCGCCCCGCTCCGCGAGCTCCTCGGAGGCTGACCCGCCTACCCACGTACCCTCCACTCAACGCAAGACGCTTCCATCCACCCCGGTCCTGCCTCGCAGCCGGGTTTTCTGCTTTTTAGGCCAAAACCATTGACGAGACGCGCAAACCTGCCTACGATCCAGCATCCAGTCGAACGTCGCGTGGTGCGATGGGGTACTGGTGAAAGGAGTCTAAGGACCAATGAGGTTCGAAGACTTGTCCGAAGTAGAGCGCGAAAGGGCCAACGCGGCCATCCGTGCGATCCTCGAAGTGGAGACCAAGCGCGGTCTCCAGCTCATCGAGGATGACAACGGGAGGCGCCTGGCTAGCGCGCGCCCGCAGCTCACGAACGGCCCACTGGCCAAGCTCGAGTGCTGGCCGCAGGTTCTTCTGCCGGGCCCGTACTCTGGACCGGCGGGAGAGCAAATCCGCACGTCCAACGGAACCTGCATCCTGACCCGCGGCAAGACGGGTTATCTCAACACGAGGGCCCAGTGGACGGCGAAGCCCCGCGTGCTCGGGGTTCTCAAGGAGCTCGGCATCAAGGGACTCGAGGCGGAGAAGGTTCTGTCTCGCTGGTTCATCATCTCCTTCGGTGTGGCCGCCGTCCTGCGCGCCGCGCACCCGACGCTCCGCGATTGCGTCCTCGTGGGCGCTCGTTCCTCGAACGTGGGGTCGAACCAGGGAGCTCTCTCACTCCCGGCGGGGCTCGTCAACCCGAAGGATTCGCTCCCGAGCGCCCTGGCCAGAGAGGTGGGTGAAGAGGTGACCGGTATCACCTTCGCGCCCGGTGAGGTTCAGACGACCGTCGAGCGGTTCGGTATCTGGACCTTCGGGCCGCACAACGTGGCCCCGAGTGTGACGTTCTGTGCCAGCATGATGCTCGGCATGGATCACCCTCTCGCGGCCGAAGATCTCGCTGTGAGGGCCAACCGCGAATGGGTTGCGGAGACCCTGGTATGGACGCCCGAGACGGAAGTGCGGGACGCCCTCAACGGCGACCTCGCCTCCATCCAGGCACGTTTCGCACCGCACGGCATCGAGGTCATGCAGGGCTTCGCGCCCGACGTCGCTGACCCGCTCGCCGAGCAGCTCAACTGCTGGTTCGAAGGCTTCGCCACCGCCTTCGGCTGAGCCCGCACCTTCCCTACAACCGCCCTCAACCTCCTCACCCCGCCCTCGATCCAAGATCGCCGGCGGGTCTCATGCTTTTTATACGTCCTCGCATTTTGGCAATTTTATCAAACCTAGGTATGCTGAATCTATGAACGCCTCTCAAGTCGCGAAAATGCTTTCCCAGTGCCCCATCTGCAAAAAGTCGTATCTAGAAGATGCGGTCAAGCACGTGGGTCAAGACAGGGGAGCCGAGCTCTATCACTGCAGCTGTAAAGGCTGCGGGCATGCGATGATGGCCGTGGTACTGGAACAGGCTGGTTTGGTGAGTTCCATTGGGATCCTTACGGATCTTGAAGTTGGCGATGCGCTACATCTTTCAAAAACAAGCCCAATTACGAAGGACGAGTGCGTAAAAATCCACCGTGTACTAGAGGAAGAGAGCCTAGGGCTCTGTCAGGCTCTCCTAGGTAAATAGCCTAAATACCAGAGTCTTAACCCTTGACGCCAACCGCTTTTTTGCGTATCCTAAGCGCACTTTTAACGTCGACGATGGTAGCTCCGCTTGGAGCAAGAGTACGTCGGCCACCCCTATGAACTACTCCCTCAGCGCCGCCAAACGCGAAGGTCGCGTGCAAGACATCCGTGCCGCCAGCCGCATTCCAGCCATCATGTACGGCAAAGGAATCGCGCCACAAGAACTTTCCCTCGCTCGTTCCGAGTTTGTGAAGGTCTCCAAGGCCGCCGGCTCTTCCAGCTTGATCGACCTTACGGTTGATGGTCAGGCACCAGTGAAGGTCCTCGTGAAAGAAGTCCAGGTGCACGTGCTCCGCATGGATCCAATCCACGTCGACTTGTACCAGGTCAACATGAACACCGAGATCACGGCTCAAGTGCCTCTCGTATTTGTAGGCGAATCTGCTGCCGTCAAAATCGGTGGTGGTACGCTCAGCAAAGCCATGGACGAACTCGAAATCGAGTGTCTTCCAGGAAACTTGCCTCACGAAATTCAAATCGATCTTAGCTTGCTTGCTACGTTCGAAGACTCTATCACCGTCGGTAGCTTGAAGCTCCCACAAGGCGTGAAGGCCCTCACGGATGCAGAGCTCACCATCGCAAACGTGTCTCGTCCTCTCACGGAAGATGAGCTCAAGAAGATGGAAGAAGGTACCACGGTTGATGTCACCGCGATTAAGACCGAAGGTGAAGAGAAGCGCGCTGCTGAGGAAGCTAAGAAGGCCGCCGAAGAAGCAGCTGCCAAGGAATAAGATCATCGTTGATCATGTAGGGGTGGGTGTAAAACCTGCCCCTACATTTATTTTTGAGGGCAAGCTATGATCAGCCTATGAATCCTCCGTTTTCTTTTGATCGCCGCGCTCCCACTGTCTGGATCATTGGCGTCGTCGCGCTCCTGCTCGTATGCGGTGGAGTCTTCGCGCTCATCCTAAGCGGACGAACACGACGCGCGACACACGCGTCGCCCGCCGCGACGGATGTGTTCGAGGCCGCTACCTCAAGCGCTGGATTAGTGCCGCGTCACTTAGACGGCGTGCCTGTTACTCCAGAACTCGCGAATGCTGCTCCTTGGGCGGTGATGATCGACAACCAGGTCGATGCACGTCCACAATCAGGCGTGTCCTCGGCCAACGTCGTAATCGAATCGCCAGTGGAAGGTGGTATTACGCGTCTTATGGCGATGTTTGCGCCCACATCGACGCTTTCCGAAGTTGGTCCTATCCGTAGCGCTCGTCCCTATTTCGTGGATTGGGCACAGGGATGGCGCGCTATGTATGCGCATGTGGGAGGAAGTCCAGAAGCGCTCGATCGCATCACGTCTCTCGGCACGCATTTCAATGACGCCAACGAGATGATGAATGGCTGGGCATTTTGGCGAGATGATGCGCGTGTAGCGCCGCACAGCACAATGACGAACGGTACACGCATGGAATCGCTCTCAGAGCGCAAGGGATATGTGTCAACGACGCTCGCCTCCGCCTGGCATTTCTTGGATGAAGCAGCTTCATCGACGACCCCAGGAACGGTGTTGAGAGTCGCCGTTCCTTATGGCGGGTCATACAACGTAGTGTGGAAATTTGATAAAGAGCAAACCATCTACACACGTAGTATCGGCGGGAAAAAGGCTATTGATAAAAGCGGAAGCGCTGTTCAGGCAAAGAACATCATCGTAATAAAAACGGATGCGCAGATTCTGGATGACAAAGGTCGTCTACGTGTGCGTACGACAGGAAGTGGCGACGCCATCGCCTACCGCGACGGCAACAAATTCTCCCTTCGCTGGCGCCGCACGCCGGGCGAACCCATCCGCTTCGAAACGGTCGACGGTATCGAATATCTGTTACGTCCAGGTACAACGTGGATCGAAGTCACAACAGACGATACGACGTTCGCAGGATTGGAGAAATAAAAAGACGCGCTAAACATCGACCGTTAAAAACCGCTGCCTCCCGCACCCATCCTCTCGCACTTCAATCGTCGCCGTTGGAAAAACCTTCTTGGCATATGCCTGGAGGTTTTTTGCTTGTGGCGGATCAAGCTCAAAGATCATTTGCGTGGCAACCGGGTGTGTATCCAAGAATCGCTTGAGCTGTTTGAGAAGTTTTATGATGAGCGCATTTCCATCTTCCTCGGTAAACAAAGCCTGATGAGGTTCAAAATCCACCACGTCTTTCTCGAGCACCTGCACATCCGAAAGGGGAAGATAGGGGAGATTGGCCAGGACGATGAGCTTAGTCGGATGCGTGTCGATTACGTGTTTCTCGATCGCTCGTGTGAGTAAAGATCCCTGACAAAACATGATCCCATGCGATGCGCCCAAAAGCTGTGCAGCGTTCTTCTCGGCTAGCAGAAGCGCACGTCGACTCACATCAGAAGCGATGACCTTTGCACGAGGGAGGGATTTTTTTACACTCACCGCAATAGCTCCAGACCCAGTCCCAACATCCCACACCGTTGTCCGGTCACCATCGCTTTTAGCTATCAACTCGAGCATCCCTTCCGTCTCCGGACGTGGAACAAGGACGTACCGGTTCACCTCAAACGACATGCCGCAAAATTCCTTCCGGCCAAGCAGATATGCCATGGGCTCATGTATCTCGCGTCGCGCAACGAACCGCAAAAACGCACGCTCCTTGGCGGGGGAGAGTGTTTCGTCTGTATGAGCGATAAGCCAAGTACGCTCTTTTTTCAGCGCATGAGCCAATAGCAACTCGCTCTCAAGCCAAGCGCTATCGAGGTCAATTCCAGGCTTTTTGAGCCTCTCCTGGCCCGTTTGGAGGGCTTCTGCGACGGTCATGCCTAGATCTTGCCAGAATAGGACCATCTTTGTAAGATGCGGGGGTTCCTGGACGTTTAGCTCAGCTGGTTAGAGCGTACGATTCACATTCGTAAGGTCGGTGGTTCGATCCCACCAACGTCCACCACGTAAAAAGCCTCGCCACAAGCGAAGGCTTTTTTCGTGCCTCGTGATAGGCTTGCCTATTTTACGAGGCTCCCCTCCGATGATGGGCGAGGCTTCACGTGGCACAGCCGTAAAGGAAGAGAGTTGTTTGTTGCGTATAAAAAAACCACCTAGAACATCACGAGGGGAGCGAGGTTGACCAAAACAACAAAACATGGAACGGAGTAAGAAGTATGTACTTCGTATATTTATTGAAGAGTGAAAAGGATAATGGGTGGTATATCGGTTTCACTGAAAACGTGGAGCGACGTTTGCTCGAGCACAACAATGGGAAAAATACATCGACAACGCATCGTCGACCTTGGAGGACGATTTACTACGAGGCGTACTTGGATAAGCGGGATGCGCTTGGCAGGGAGCGGTTCTTAAAAAGCGGTTCTGGGCATAGGTTTTTGAAAAAGCAGCTCGCACACTTCTATGAGCTGGATTCGTGTATCGGGTTGGGCTGCTCGCAGCCACCGAGATCAGACACACGCGTGACATGACAGGTATCACTACACGCTTTCTCAGTCTCTACCCACTTCATTCCAGACCGTGGATCCACACACATCGGCGCGATCTCCAGTAGTGGCACAAGCACAAACCGTCGCTCACGCATCCGTGGATGGGGGATGGTTAATATCGAATCATCCATGACAAGATCGTCGTAAAGAAGAATGTCGATATCCATCGTGCGTGGACCCCAACGTTCCTCGCGCACACGTCCAAGACGCGCCTCGATCAACAGCGTATTTCTCAGAAGTTCGTGCGGTTGCATCTGCGTAGCAATCTCAACAACAGCATTCAAAAAAGCTGGCTGGTCGTGGTTCCCCCAGGGCTCTGTCTCGTAGAGACTAGAGGATCGAATAAAGGTTGCATCCGGGAGCGCGGAGAGCTCTTGGATAGCCTTCGCAATAGTCGATGCGCGATCGCCTACATTTGAACCCAACCCAAGAAAAACCTGAGCCATAGTCTGTCTACACAGTCTGTCGTTCACGCCATGCCTTCCAAAGAGGTCCAATCTCTTTGCGCATCAAGATACCTGGATGATGAGCGATAAACCGTTCATCAAAGGTGATGCCGAGAATCTCACCGAGGATCTCTCGAATATCAGCTTCAGGAGCGAGAAAAATGTTCTCGCCACGAATCACGTCGATGGCGGATATAAAGATGCGATTCGCCTGAGGATAGGTTTGTCGTAGCGCCTCAATGATCTCAAGGAGTTCATCACGACGACCTTCAACCAGCTCACGCGCTCCAACGATCTCAAGCTGTCCGATACCGATAGAGAGCTCTCCTTGGGGGCGATAGGAAAAGTCGCCCATCAACGTCTCGCGTAATTTATCGCCAACAAGATCAGACTTCGCGAGAAACATGGTGGTGATAAAATCTTCCGGAGTTGGATACAGCGAGCGCAGCCATGCCGCCATCTTGTGATCGCGCTCCGTCGTCACATGCGCCTTGAAGTTGACGGTGTTGGAAGCAATTGCGCCAAACAAAAGATGCGCTGACGACTCGCTCGGTGTCACATGAGCCTCCACGAATCGTTCGGTGACAAGTGTTGCCGCAGAACCAACAAGCTCGATCTGCGCCTTTGCGTTTGGAAACTTCTCCGCCTCATGAAGTGCACGGTGATCAATGATCTCCATCACGCGATCGAGAGGAAGGTGGGCATCCTGCTCCGTCACGACACTAGTATCCACAAGAACGATCTCTTCGTACCCACGAGGGTCAACTTCCACTGGAAGAGAAATCCCAAAGCGTTCCGCTACGTGTCGCGCCTCTAGGTGGGGGGAGCCGAGAACGGTGGCGATCGCCTTGCGTCCTTGTGCACGCAAGAGCTCCGCGTAGGCGGTGCTGCAGGCGACGCCATCAAGGTCAGGATCGCGATAGGAGGTGACGAGAATCTTGGACATGCGGGCATCATACGGGGTGAATCTTGGAACGACAAGCACCAAAAAGACCCACGTTCTGGGTCTTTTTGGTGCTTGTGACGCAAGCTTATCTGGTGGTAGATGTGGCTGGCTGATTATCCCCGCCGCGTGGAGGTTGCATCATGCCTTCTGGTCGAATTTGGATGTTGTTAGCGGTGACGCTGCCATCTGTATTTGTGGCGCCGATGATGGTGACTTGCGATCCCTGAACGACATCAGAAATAGATCCGGCGTCCATTTTTCCTACGGCCGTGGATGGGGCAACGAAGATAATTTTGGAGCTCCCATCACGAAGTTTGACGGTGATGCTTTGAGCGTCCTTAGCCAAGACTTCTCCAGAAATGAATCCGCCGCCAGCGCCACGACCACCACCCATCCCTCGACCAAGCCCGCCATTACCGCCGCCACGTTGACCTCCGCCTTGCTGTTGAGTTGGTTGCTGAGACTTTTGATACTGCATACCGCCATAAAACGATCCGCCAGCAACCACAATAGCGGCGACGATGAGAGGGGCGATGAGATTTTTTTGTTGCATATGAAAAAAGGAAAAGAGGATGAAATAAGGGACGTGGGTTTTTGAAAGAGGAGGAATGTTACATCATAAGAATAAAGATCAGGGATTATTCAAACCGAAGCGCCTCAATTGGATTAAGTTTTGCGGCACGTTTCGCTGGGTAGAATCCGAACACAAGCCCGATCACGGCTGATACGCCAAACGCAAGAGAAACGGACGACCAAGACACGCTCGTCGGAGTTCCTGTGAAGCTGCTAAGAAGTTGAGAAGCGCCATAGCCAAGAAGAATCCCAAGTGTACCGCCAAGAACGGTAAGTAAGATCGCCTCACCCAAGAATTGTCCCACGATCTCGTGCTTCTCAGCGCCAATAGCCTGACGCAACCCAATCTCACGCGTACGTTCCGTGACCGTCGTGAGCATCATATTCATGATCCCAATGCCGCCAACAAGAAGAGAGATACCGGCGATGGAGGCGAGGAGAATGGTAAATGTATCGGTGACGCTAGAAGCGGCGCTCACAAGATCTGCCTGGTTCAACACGTTAAAGTCCGCACGATCGAGACTCGGAAGATGATGTCGATCCAATAAAAGCATGTTGATCTGATCTTGGATGGAGGACATCGAGGACTGATCTTTAGCGGCGACGCTCACGGTGCTCACGTATTGTCCACCACTCAAAAACGTTTGCATGCTAGGAAGTGGCACGAACATCATGTCGTCTTGGTTAGAAAAACCCGATCCTCCTTTGGCATTTGTGACGCCAATCACGGTAAACATAATCCCATTGATGCGAACGCTATCACCAATAGGGCTCGCTCCCGCACCGAACAAGTCGTCACGGGTAGTTGGTCCAAGAACGACAACCTTTGCGCGTGAGGTCACTTGCGCATCACTAAAGAAGGAGCCGGTTTCTAGGGTGATGTTGCGAATGCCTGGATACGCAGACACGGTTCCGACAACTTGCGTGTTGGTATTCTTTCCGTGAGCCGCGATCTGAAAACGCTTTGAAGATTCCGGGGCAACGCCCGCTGTACCTGGAAGGGCGGCGATCGCCTTCGCATCTTCATTGGTGAGTGTTTGAGCGGATCCTCGCCCGGCATTCAACGCCCCACCGACTCCGCGTTGTGCGCCCGGCATGACAAGAAGAAGGTTGGAGCCGATAGACTGAATGTTGTTCTCGATCTGGGCTTTTGCACCCTGCCCAATCGAAAGCATGGCGATGACAGAGGCGATCCCAATGACGATGCCAAGCATCGTGAGCCCCGAGCGCACCTTGTTCGAAGAAACGCCGAGATAGATTTCTTCAAGAAGATCAGTGGTAAGCATAAGAGATTAGCTAGATCGAATCTTCTTAATCTGTTTTGTATTCTGACGATCTTCGATAAGCAGTCCGTCTTTGATCACGAGCGTACGTTCTGCGTGTTCGGCGACATACGGTTCGTGCGTGATGAGGATGACGGTGCGCCCTTGCTGATGCAGATGCTGAAAGGTTTCCAGGACAAGATCACCCGTCTTCGAATCCAAATTTCCGGTCGGCTCATCCGCAAGAATGATCGACGGATCGTTCACGAGTGCACGAGCAATAGCCACGCGCTGCATTTGCCCACCGGATAATTGGTTAGAGAGGTGGTCGTGGCGTGATTCATCCAAGCCAGCGGCGAGGAGTGCCTCACGCGCACGTCGGTTGCGTTCCTCGCGGTCCACGTTTGCGTAGATAAGAGGTAGGGCGACGTTGCGCAGGACGGTCGCGCGAGGGAGAAGATGAAACGCCTGAAACACAAATCCGATCTTCTGACGTCGAATGGTCGCGAGTTCGTCAGCTGAGAGGGATGAGACATTCTGTCCATCAAGCGTATACGACCCCGACGTGGGAGTGTCGAGGGCGCCCAAGATATGCATCAGGGTCGACTTTCCTGATCCCGACGGCCCCATGATAGCAACGAATTCACCCTTCTTTATCTTAAACGAGACGCCCTTCAACACGCGCGTGGTTTCTCGCCCGCTTTCGTACTCCTTAACGATGTCTTTAAGAACAATCATGGGGAAAAAGATTATCGTCCACCACCGGCGCCCGTTCGAATGCCGCCTGCGCCACCGGTAAGTCCAGGAATGCGTAAGGCGGAGCTACCGGTAGATTGAGTGGCACGCGCAGCAGCAGCGGTTGCGGCCGCATTTGGATCGATGGTGCGAACAACGATCTGATCGTTCTCGTTCACGCCGCTCACGATCTCGGTGGATTGATCATTGCTAATGCCAACTTGTATGGCGCGAGATTGCGGAGCCGTGTCAGACAGGACGGTTCCATCCTGATCGGTTTGAGCGTCCTTCTTTGGATCGGAGAGGGTCTGCAGGGTAGCGTTCGAACCTTGGTAGCGGACGGCGGCATTAGGTGCGACAAGAACGTCTGCTCTCACATCGGTGACAATCGAAACAGCAACGCTCATACCCGATTTGATGCGATCATCCTGCGTCTCAAACGCAACCTTTACCGTGTAATTCACGACGCCCTGAGTGACCGTGCCAAGCGGATCAACTTCATACACACTCCCAGCAATGGTGAGATCGGGAATCGCATCGAAGGTGAGCGTGGCTTTTTGGCCAACATGCACCTTGGTGGCATCAACCTCGTTCAAAGAGATTTGCGCGAGCTTCGTTGGGGTGAGGAGGGTAGCGAGAACGGTAGAAGGAGAGGCTTGATCACTCACTTGCCCAGCAATCTTGGCGACGATGCCATCGAACGGCGCACGAATGGTGTAGTCCTGAAGAGCCTGTTGCGCATCAGCGAGTTTGTGCTCAGCATCTGTCAGGGACGCGCGACGCTGATCGATACTGTTTTGCGCCAAGGCGAGATCAATCGGTTCTGCGCCAGCCTGCAATTTTGCCAAGGCGCGTTCGGCTGCCGTGACCTTGTCTTGAGCAGAAGCGATGTCGCTCGCATCTGCGCCACGTCGTAATTTATCCAGCGCAGATTGAGCTTTGTCCACGTTAAACTGAGCGGTCACGAACGAGGTTTTGGCTTGCGCGATCGCCTGAACCTGGCTCACGAGGCTAGTCATCTTTGTGGAAACGCTTGAACGGTCGGACTGAATGGTGCTCTGTAAGCTCGTTAAATTGCTCTGCGAAAACGCAGGAGAAGTAACGGTATTAAGGAGCGCCTCATACACGGCCTGCATGAGAGGGCTCGACCCATCCAACGTGGTCTGGGCAACGCGAAGGGCTTCGTCGATCTTGGCGGTATCTTCACCTACGGCATTCAAGGCGTCCGTCTTTTGTTTGAGAGCGACGATGCTAGCTTTGACATTTGGATAGAGCGTGTTTGCACGAGCAAGCTTGCTGGAATCTGTCACAGAAAGGAGGCGCTCGTACGTGTCATTTGCACCAGTGTTATCAATCCCAAGAACGGAGTCCGCGTCGTAAAGAGAGGACTGTGCGGTTTGTGTGATCGACTTCAAAAGAGGAACGGCATCATCGTAGGCGTTGCGAATGATGTTGGGCGTTTTTCCATCGCTCGAGAGCTTAATGTTTTCTTGTTGATTACGAAGATCTGCTTCGGCTTGCTGAAGATCATACGCATCCGCACCGCGTTGAAGTTTTTCCAAGTCACGCTTCGCGGCATTCAAAGTGTTTTGAGCCTGTGTAAGTGAAACGGTATCGGGTGGTTGCTTGAGTTTGTTGAAGGAAAGCTGCGCAGAGGCGAGAGAAATACGCGCGTCAGAGACAGATTGGCTGGCGTCGCGAAGGGTCTTGAGCGCTGTTTTTTGATCAATCTCGAACAAAGGATCTTGGGTTTTTACCGTCTGACCAGGCTTTACGAGGATCGTTTTAATAGCCCCAGAAACAGTGGGTTTAATATCGAGCTGATTTTGCCCGGATACCTGCCCACTTCCTGTGACGGCCGTCACAATGGTGCTCCGCGTGATACCGGAAAGAAGGTAGCGCGTAGGCAGCACGGTGGGATGATATTTTCTCCACGTCCACCATCCTCCGCCGGCAACGACAACGATCGCGACGGCAACGAGGAGCTTCCGTTTCATGAGGGTTTGGAGGAGGGGCATAGAAAAAAGCAAGGATTAGGTAGCTGCGAGGCATGCTTTGCCGCTACGAAAGATGGTTTATTGCTGGGTGAAGAGACGAATCAAGCGAGCTTCCACCTGCCCAGACGCGTTCGGTGTTCCAAAGGCAGAGGCCTGGAGCTTGGTAAGGTCTTTTGGAATGTCCTTGATCCCAACCGTTTCGGTACCCACGCGAATAGTAGTGGATGTTGTCACAAGCACCGTCTGCTCGATCCCGTCCTTTCCCTGGATGACGAGACTGTCGTTCGATACGGAGAGAACATTGCCAAAGACGCCGTGTCCATTTGGAAAAAGAGGCGGCATCATTGGTTGAACGTTAGACTCGCGACGATCAAATCCGCGGCCAATGGGCATCATGTGACGATATCCGCGCTCCCAACCGGAAGCATATCCAGCACGACGTTCACCAATGTGGACGCCAAGAGCAAACGTTCCGCATAAAACAACAAGCGCGCCGAGAGCGATGAGCACGCGTTGTGTAGTGGTGGACTGAAGAAGGGTAGACATAGGGGCGATGTTAAAATAAGTGGGTGGTAAGAGGCGAGGTGTTTTGATGACGGATCGAATGCGTTATTTGCAGAAGATAGACGAAGCCAACGGCGAGAGTGGCGCCCATGAGGAGGGTAAAGAGAAAATCCGCTGGTAAAGATTCGAGAAGCCCGAGAAGTACGTCTTTGATGTTCGCGAGGGCGATATCAGGATCTGAGAATGCGAGGCGAATAAACTCGGCAAAAGGGGAAGCGCTGATCTCGGCTTGCAGACTGCTCCAGGTAAGGGCTGTGTATCCCGCGACCACAACAAGGCCAGAAAAAACGGCTGCCATGCGCGCATAGAGTATCCGAAGACGGGCTGATTCTACGGCGCGAAGAATCTGCTCGAGGAGATGCGGGGGTGGATTAATAGGCGCAAGGGAGGATAAAAGCGAAGTGGCCATATGTATATATACGGAGAAAAGAAGGGTTTTGGTGCGAAAAGCTAGAGCGTACCGAGAAGGCGCTCACGCAAGGAAGCAAGAGCGCGTCGGTAGCGACTTTTAACGGTATTCATCGGCTCCTTGGTGGCGTCAGCGATCTCTTGGAAGGTCATGTCCTCCCGCTCATGCATGAGGATGGTGGCGCGTGTTTTTGGAGGAAGCGTAGCCAAGCCGTCCTCCAGAATGCGCCCAAGGTCTTGTCGTTCAAGAACAGTGTGAGGAAGCTCTCGAGTATCTGCAATCGTGGCGGAGAAGTCGGGTAGATCCTCATCTTCCAGATCGGCAAAGGGGACAGGGCGATGTTTACGAAGATGATCAATAGCCGTGTGATGGGCGATGGAGAAGAGCCAGGTTTTGAAAGATTTGCCGGCGTCAAACGTCGAAAGGTGTTTCCAGGCCTTCAAAAAAGTTTCCTGCGACAGATCCTGAGCGGTATGCGGATCGCTCGTCATGCGCAAAAGGAATCGGTACAGACTCGTGAGATGACGAGCCACAAGAAACGCAAACACACGCTCATCACCTGCGCGATAAGCGATCACTAACTCTGCATCAGAACGCGGATCCAGAGACATGT
>CAZLPD010000019.1:19167-20810 GCA_964561355.1 uncultured Gammaproteobacteria bacterium | reverse complement strand
GCATCCTTTCCTTGCTGCATGAAATATTCCCCAATCGCCGCTCCCGCATACGGCGCCAAAAACTGCATAATCGCGGAACTTGAAGCTCCCGCAGAAACAACGATCGTGTAATCAAGAGCTCCATGATCTTTGAGCGTCTGCACCACTTGCGCCGTCTTCGATTCACGCTGACCGATGGCCACATAGATACACGTCATGCTCTGACCGCGTTGGCTCAAAATCGTATCCAATGCCACGGTCGTTTTTCCTGTTTGACGATCACCAATGATCAACTCACGCTGACCACGACCAATCGGAATCAAAGCATCAATCGAAAGCAACCCCGTTTGCACAGGCTGATTCACAGGAGAACGCTCCATCACAGAAGGCGCGACCGCCTCAAGCAACATCGTTTTTCCCGCCTTAATCGCCGATCCTCCATCGATCACATGACCGAGCGGATCAACCACGCGACCAAGCATCGACTCATGGGCCGAAATCGTTAAAAATCTATTCTGAGATTCAACCGCCAAACCCTCTCGAATCCCTTCTGAACCTTCGAGTAAAATAGCGTAGGCCGTATCACGCTCCACTTGCATAACAAGCGCATGAGCCGACGTGCCAACCACGCGAAGAACCTCGCCCATCTTAAGACCGGACAAGCCTTCGACATGAAGAATACCGTCCTTCGCTGAACGAATGATCCCCGCTTGAGGAGCAACCGCCGCACCTTGGTCCACGGTTTTAAGAGCCGTGTCCAGTGCCGAGAAAAATGCTTTTAGTGAATCTTGATTCATAACATCGATAAAATGTGAGGGGATCCTAACGCTGAGCTCTGAGCTGAGTAAACACGCGGGCAACATTCGTCATCCAACTTTCATCCAGAAGTTCGCCTTTATAGAAGAGGCGTAGACCTCCTCCAAGCGAAGGCTCTACATCAAAGACGGGAAAAGTACCGGGATACCGCGCGCGCAACGACGCACGCATGTCTACACGTTCAGAAGAAGAAAGCGGAACGGGTGACTGCAACGTGGGCGAATCAATCGAGCACTGCTCCTGAAGAAATCGCTGAATGTCACGTCCCATCTCGATCGCACGACCCGTTGCAAGCAATCGTCCAAGAACCGTTTGCGCTTCCAGAGACACCTTCGCAGGCCACATCTCTGCCCCATCAAATACGTCAGCAACTTCCTCACTAAATGCCGCAGCCAGTGCTTGTACAAAGCCATTCGGACGTCGGACACTCTCCTCATCGTAATTCGCAATGTCACGCAACAAGACGCGAATATCCGATAAGAATTCTTCCGACAGCGCGACCGTCGCTGGATCAATCTTCTGTGCAGAGACTTTCGCGCCTGTTTGGAGCGGAGGAAGATCAAAACGATACTCCTCAATCGATCCCTGCTTAGTGGATTCCAGAAGATGACCAGGAACCCCATGCGAAGCCGTAATAATCGGAAGCAACCCCTGCACATCCGCAACAAACGCCTCTGCAGAAGCCGTCGCAAGATAGCCACGCAACGCGCGCGGATACCCAGCCCCCAACATCCGCTCAATCTCCGCTTCACGTTTTGCCTCTGAAAACTCGAAGAACGCCTCGGCGCGAGCCACCGTGACAAGGTCCTTCAAAAAAGCGGATAAGAGGGTGATGAGCATACGTATTA
>CAZLPD010000019.1:7327-19067 GCA_964561355.1 uncultured Gammaproteobacteria bacterium | reverse complement strand
GCAGTGTTGTACGTGCTAGACACGAACTGCAGCGAAAGAAGGGTGAACACGAACGCCTGCACAAACCCTGAAAAAATTCCCAAGAACAGAAAAGGAATCGGCACGATAAATTCCGTGAACTTGGAAAGGCTGATGATAACCGCAACCATGACATCTCCGGCGAATAAGTTTCCAAACAAACGACAGGAAACCGAGATAACCTTGGCCATTTCACCGATAATATCCATCAGCCCCAAAAACAATTCGATAAACGCATTTCCGATCTCTTGGAATGAACGAGCTTTAAGCAATGGCTTGATGCGGATAAAGCCTCCAATATGCCGAAGGGGCGACATAGAGAGTGCGAGAATATGCGCCAAACCAACCACGAGAAGACCGAGCGTCAATGTCTGACTGAGATCAGAGGTAGCCAAACGGAGAAGAGGCTTTTCTTCAAAAACGATCTGAAACAGAATAGGAAACACCGACAGCTGGTTTGCCATGGCGATAAACAACAAAATCGTCATGATAAGCGGAAAAAACTTCCGACCACGCTCCTTGCTCCCAAACGCCTGCTCAATTTGTCCATCAAAAAACTCAAAAATCATCTCAAGCAACGCCTGACCACGACCAGGGATCAGCGACATTTTTGAGCGAAGAAGGAGCGCCATCAAGCACAAAAACGCGGTAGACACGAAGGCAGCTACCACGGCATTGGTAACCGGAATGGACCCCAGATGGAAGACGACGGGCGCGGGAACGGAAATTTCGAGCATACGTGTTTAAAGGTGAGTAGGAGGGCTAAGTCTATTCTTCGTTAAGCGAATGGCTAAAAAGTTCGAAACAGGGAAGGAAAGAAGGATGAGTCCAATCAGGAGCTTGGGGGAGGTCCCCCAATACCGATCGAGACCATACCCAAGTCCCCCAAAGAAGATAAGGGTGCCAAACGTCGCAAGTATGATGTACCCACGAATTCTCCAAAAAATAGTTGCATCCATAATTTTGCCAAGACTATACCCCTCTTCTAAGAAACAAACAAGGGTATTTTTCCCTAAATGAAGAGGTTTTTACAAAGATCCCCTTCATCTTGCGCGTAAGTGTTGTTGAGGATGGTTTGGCCGTCAAGAAGGGGGGTCTTGACAAACCCACCTATTTTTTGCTTGACCCACCGCATCCCATTGATTTTTTGCCCAAAAAGTGAGAGACTACTCGGCCGGAATAGTCCGGAACGGCTCAAACAACACCAAGGAGGTGATGCCGTGACACATTCACACAACAATAAGTCGTGGGTGGCAGCGTTCATGGGCATCGCCCTGTTCGCCGCCACCTACGCCGCCACCCTGCCAACGTGGCTGGGCGGCGTGGCACTGGCCGTGAGCTTCATGCTCGCGGCGCCGCTGGCCGGCCAGTTGGCCGAGCGGCTCCTGGGTCTGCCGAACCTGATCGGCTGGCTCATCCTCGGGGCAATCTTCGAGATCCCTGACGCCCTGCTCGACAGCTCCCGTGCCCACACCTGGCTACACGGGGGAACGTTCCACCACATCTCAGAGGCAGCCATCTGCCTCCTTCTCTTCCACGAGGCCGGGTTCCCAGTCGCGTGGAAGAAGATGTTCTCCGACCCCAAGCTCGCGATCACCATCGCGATCCTCGGTGCAGTCGGCCCCGGCCTGCTCGGCTGGACGCTCGCAAGAGTCGTCGGCCTCGACGACAACTCCGCCCTGACCTTCGGCGGCATGTGCTCCCCTACGAGCATGGCCATAACCGTGGTGGTCATGGGACCGGAGCGTATGCGTCGCGCGCCGGTCGCAGCGCTCTTCCTGGCGGTCGCCTTCCTGGACGACTGCGTGGGACTGATCGTCTCAGGCCTGCTCCCGACCCTTGGTGGCGGCGGCAGCCTGAGCGGGGCGGCAATCGCGACCGCGCTGAGCCTCGGAAAGTTCGTCGCCACAGCGCTGCTCGTGTTCGCTGCGGTGCGCTACCTGGCGCCCTGGGCCATCGCAAAGCTCGCCGCCAAGAACCCGGGGCGACCGATCAACGTGGCCGCCTGGTTCGTCACGGTCACCTGCGCCTTCGGGGCGGCGTCTTCAGCGCTCCTGGGTCAAGGCCCAATCCTGGGCGCCTTCATGGCCGGGCTCGCGCTCGAAGAAGACAAGGACCTTCGGCCACTCATCAGATCGGCGTGGAGCGAGGCTCTCCTAGAGGCCAAGCCGCAAGACGTGGTCCCGATCCGGATCAGCCACGTCATCGCACCGGTCTTCTTCGCAGGAACCGGGGCCGAGATCAACTGGTCCCAACTCTTCGCAAGCTGGTCCACCGTAGGGATGGTCGGCATTCTCACCCTGGGACTCCTCGTGAGCCTCGTGGTCGTGAAGACGCCCCTCGCCTACGCAGCTGGCCGCCTGCGTCCCGCGCTGGCTCCCGTCTGGATCATTCTCCTCTGGGAGATGATCCCGCGCGGCGAGATCATGTGCGTGATCCTCGCGGACAGCCTGAGGCGGTGGCCCACACTGCATGCGGCCCTTCCAGGGGTCAACATCATCGGCATGGCCACGAGCGCGGCCCTCGCCGCCTTCGTCCTGAAGCGACTGATCAGGAAGACGCCCGAACACGTCCTGTACGGCGAACCGACCCCCCAGCCCTGAAGCCTACCCTCCGCCGCCCACACCCCGCACCTTCCCTCCCTCAAACCCCCGGCAGACCCATCGTCCCGTCGAGGAGCTACGTGCTCCTCGATCTCCGCTAACGATGCCTGCCGGGGTGTTCTGCTTTTTACACAAAGAGGGTAGAAAAACATCCACTCTCCCTAGCTCATTCAATCTAAAACCCTGTTTAAACTAGACTAAGTAACGTAGCGCCAAAATAATAAACGCTACGAGGGAATTGCACAGAACGAGAGGCACTCCATAACGCAGATACTTCGTAAATCCAACTTTGTAAGACTCCTTAGCTGCTTGATCCAACGCAATCACATTGCACGCAGCTCCAATCATAGAACCAGCTCCTCCAATAGACGTACCCACATTCAATCCCCACCACAGCGGATACACATATACGCCACTCGCCGCGAGCGCCTGCACCACACCGATCATGGTAATATTATAAGGAACATTATCGATAAACACGGAAAGAATGGCCGAACCAATCGTCACAACAAACAAAAGCAATGGCGCATTTCCTCCTGTAACCGTACCCAACCATCGACCAAGAAAATCAATAACACCTGTAAATTCCAAGGAACCGATCAAGATAAACAGCCCAACAAAGAAGAAGACGGTTTCCCATTCTACATGCTCTCTGAAGGCATGACGCGGCTCAACCTTAAACAGGAACATGCTGACAAAAGCCGCTGAGATCACAACGGAAGCATTATCAACAGCTAAACCAGTAAGGCTCGCGATCTGCTCTTTGAGAGACATGGCCAGCACAACGCCGATGAGCACCGCTAATCCAAAGAAAAATTTCTTAGAGCTCTTGATCGCTGAGCGAGGATCAAATCCAGCAATGTCTTGCGGCGAAACACAAGCCTCCGTCAACTCCCGTTTAAAGACCAGACGACCATAAATAGTTGTTACGACGGAAAGTGCGATCACAATAAACCCTGAATTTCGCACGACCTCCATAAAACCAAGTCCAACCGTCTTCGCTTCATAATACGTCGTCGCATCAGAAAGCGGACTCATCGCTCCTCCGATATTTGCCATAGCCACCATATGAAAAAAGAAGGGGAAAGCCGGCAACTTGAGCGTACGTATCAAGACCAATAAAACAGGACTAAGGATGAGGATCGTAGGGATATTTGAAATAAACGACGTCATTACAAGGGTGAGATACCCGAAGGCAATAAAGAGCTTCTTTGGATTCCCTCGCACCTTCTTCACGATCCATATAGCAAGCGCCTCGAACATTCCCGTTTCACGAATAGTCCCAACGAGCAACATCATGCCGATAATAAATCCGAAGACATCCAAATTCTTGCTCAAGAAATGAAAGGCGTGATCCTGAGGACCGACGCCATCTTTTAAACCAAATACCTGGAGCAAAATAAGCATCGAAGCGCCTATCATGGTCACGAATACCTTATCCACCTTCTCACTAATCAGAAGTCCGTAGGCAACACCAACGATGGCGATGGCGAGCCATGCATGTAATCCAAAAAACATATCTAGTCCTGCGTAGAGGAAGAGTCCATGCCCTTCACAATCGCTTTACGAACCTCTGTGCGCGTAAGAACACCAATTAAATGGTCCTGTTCGATAACCGGGATAATATACAAGTCATTCTGAAGAAAATCAGAAAGAACCGTCAGAATATCAGCTTTTAAATCAACGGAAATAAAGTCTGTTCGCATAACATCGGCAACAGATCTCCCCTTGATTTCCTGACACAATTCTTCAAAGAACCCCTTCCGATACATAGCTTGCGTCATATGGGTATTCTCACGAAACTCAGGAGGAAGAAGCTTGCCAGCGACGTCCTGTAACGAAAGAATGCCCACCACGTGGTCACGCTTATCAACCACAATATATCCATTGCAACACTGTTCAAACATTGAATGAACTGCCTCACCGATCGTTTTATCTGCCGAGATCGTACGCGGACGCGGATTGTAGATTTCCTCAATTAGCATAAGAACGCCGAAAAAAAAGGTAATAAGGCGTCCTCGAGAACGACATGCGACCGAATCAACGCTGACTTGGTCGTACGTCACTCCCGACGACAAAAAGAGAAAAACGGCAAGAAAAAAGGCACGATATATGTTTTATCGCGCCTTTTTTTGCCCTAACCAATTTGAAGTTTTACAGCATCTTCAAAATCAGATGACTGTTCCGCGTCCATATAACGACGTTTCCAAGGTAGCGCCGCCAAAAGAGTAAGCGGTCCAAGACGGCCTGCGAGCATCGCCACAATTACAACAATCTTAGAAGCGCCACTAAAAAGAGCTGACAGGCTAGTGACACCTCCAGCAAACCCCATGGAAAGACCGACCGTACCAAAGGCAGAGAATGTCTCAAACATCACCTTAACAAAATTCATCGTAGGGTCAGGAGTAATAAGCCACTCCCGCTCAAACACGGTGATCAAGAACACGGAGACAAACACAAACATGATGCTAAAAAAGAACAGGCGAATTGCGTGCGAAACCGCAAACTTGCTTAAACGTTGTTTGAACAGCATAACCGGAAGACCGGGAGCAGCAAACCAATCCTTCACATACCCATACAACGTTGCAATGGTAGGAATCTTGATACCACCGGCGGTGCCAGCTGGATTCGCCCCGATAAACATAAGAACCATGTACAAAAAGAGCGTGCTAACATGCAATGCACCAATATCAATAGTGTTGAAACCAGCCGTACGAGTCGAGACGCTCTGAAAAGCTGCTGAAAGAAGCCTCGTCCAAAAATCCCCCCCAAGAGCGGGGTTGTTCGTTTCGATCAAAAGAGGGACGAGCGCACCAAGAACAATCAATCCAACCGTTCCCCAAAGAGCGATACGAATCTGCACCGATGAAGCAACTAACGCCGCATCTTCCTTGTAGAGCTTATCGCTATACCCTGTGGCCTTTTGATAACGTGACATGACCGCCGCATGAAAAGCAATCAAGACAGGGTAACCAAGGCCGCCAAGAACGATAAGAGCCATGATCGTAAGGTTGATGACTGGATCTTTCAGAAAGGAAACGAGATTGCTATTCATTAAGCCAAATCCTGCATTATTAAATGCTGACACGGAATGAAATACCCCCCACCACCATGGATTTATATTATTATATGTAGCAGGATCAACAAACCACGCTAGACGAGCGCCCATAACTAATGCAGCTGTAATTTCAATAAAAGCCGTATAGGTAGCCACGTGCTTGATCATGCGCGCCACATAATGATGCTCCGTATCAACAATCCCCGCCAACATCTTCTTAAAAGATAAACGATCCGAAACGCCTCGAAAAACCGTAAACGCAAAGATAGAGGTAAACACAATAATTCCCAAACCACCCATCTGGATAAGGAGGAGAACTACAATCTGCCCCGTAAGGCTAAAATGTGAAAAATCCGTGCTTGTAAGCCCCGTAACGCAAAGAGCGGAAACCGCCGTAAAAAGGGCATCCACGAAAGACTCGCCCTGCTGTTTTTTTGCAATAGTCACGGTATGAACCTCCGTTCGGTCATCCACCGGCAGAGCAGACACATCGACCACCGATCCCGTCTTGCTAATTTTTACCTCTTGATGCATCGGGACACGAATCTCCACCTCGCGATGGTATTCCGTGCCATACAAGACAGCCCCACCAACAAACGACATAAAAACGAAAGACAAAACGCTAAGCTCAGCGGTAGTGAGCGCAGCAAATTTTCGGAAAAACGAGACGAGCGCCATATGTTATAGATGATTAACAGCGAAAAAGTTAAAAACAAGACTTACTACAGACGGACAAGATCCTACCTCATCCAACAGTATCTGACAATAATCGGAGTATTTTTTATAAAAACAACCGAAATTAACTTCGGCCGCCCACCCAGGAGATATCCCAGGGGGCGGCCGAACAGAGGCTTTGTCTTGGCTTCGGTTCGCTAGCGGGTCTCCCCCTTGGCGCTGACCCTGGTACCGCTCTTGGCGCTGTCTTCGCAGGAGAAGATTAGCATCCAGAAAGCGAGAGCCTTGGGAACAGCGGCCAGAAGGAGGAGACCCACCACAAACCAATCGATCACCATGACTGAGCTATTGACTCCTGGATTCCGTCGGGGCTGGAGGCCTGAGCGCCCGGTCGATCCTAGCTGAGAGTCGATCGGGTGGGCGCGGCTCACGGAAACCAAGGAAAAGCTTGGGTCTTGCTAAGTTTTCGTCAAGCCGACCAGGCAAAAAACGAAAAGAGCGCCTCGTCTGCCGTGAGCCGGGATGTGGAGTCCCGTGGGCAAGCGAAGCGCAAAGATAAGGTGGAGATCGTCCGCGAGGAACGATTGGATGCTGGAAAGGGCAACGGTCGCGACAGACGAGCATCAGAACTCGATCTGCACGCCGTAGCTCACGCACTGCCCCGCAGGCACCTTGAAGGCGTCCTCCGCAGAAGGCGCGCTTGCGGCGAGACGCCGATAGAGCCACTTCCGCAGACCGCTCATCGAGCGATCAGGGCCCGGAAGGAGACGCTCGCTCCCGAAGTAGAAGCTGAACGTCCGCGGATCGAGCCGCTCCTCTTCGAGCACGAGGTTCTCGAGCGCCGTCATGAGGTTGGGCTCCTCCATGAAGCCGAACGTGACGATGACGCGGTAGAACCCATGGCTGAGCTTCTCCACGTGGACTCGCTCGCTGACTGCGACCTCCGGCCGACGGACGGTCCGAACCGTGAGGAGGATCACCGTCTCGTGAAGCGAGTGATTGTGCTTGACGTGGTGCGTCAGCACATGCGGAACGCCATGGGCGTTGGCCGTCATGAAGGCCGCGACACCCTTGACGCGGGGCGTGTCCATGAAGGTTTCATCGCCGATGAAGGCGCTGAGCGGAAGGGTGTTCTCGGCCATGTAGGCCGCGAGCCACTTCCGGCCCGCCTCCCACGTGGTCATGACCGCGAACACCGCGAGCCCCATGACGATGGGGATGTAGGCGCCGGCGGCGATCTTGGGGATGTTCGTGGACCAGAAGGCCACGTCCAGCACCAGGAAGCTCGCCGACATGAGCCCCGCCTTGAGCCCCGTCCAGCCCCAACGCTTGCGCGCCACGGCATAGAACAGGAGTGACGTGATACTCATCGCCGTCGTCACCGCGAACCCGTAGGCCGCGGCGAGCGCCGACGACGACTTGAAGATGAGCACGAGCGCGATGCACGCGCCCATGAGCCCCCAGTTCAGCACCGGGATGTAGATCTGCCCCTCCGCGCTGGCATTGGTGTGCCGCACGGTCATGCGGGGCGCGTACCCCAGCTTCTGGGCCTGATCGCCCATGGAGAAGACCCCCGAGATGAGCGCTTGCGAGGCGACCACCGTGGCGACCGTGGCGATGACGACCTCGTAGGGCCGCCACCACTCCGGCACCAGCATGAAGAACGGATGGAAGGCGTTGCTCGACTCCGGCACGATGCCAGGATGCGTGACACTCCAGTCGAGGAGGAAGCTGCCCTGTGCGAGGTAGCACAGGAGCAGAGCGGGGTAGACGAGCCCGTACCAGGCCATCGTGATGGGCTTGCGCCCGAAATGACCCAGGTCGGCGTAGAGCGCCTCCCCACCCGTGATCGACAGCACGACGCTACCGAGCACGAAGATGCTGTGGAAACCGTGGTTCACGAAGAACTGCACGGCGTAGTACGGGTTGATCGCGAGCAGCAGCTCCGGGTGCTTGAAGACCCAAGGCAGACCGCACGCGATGAGCGACAGGAACCAGACGGCCGTGGCCGGTCCGAAGACCTTGCCGATGCCACCGGTTCCGCGCGGCTGAATGAAGAAGAGTGCGAGCAGGATCAGGATGGTGACCGCCACCACGTGCCCCTGCAAGAAGTTCACGATCGTGGCCACGACGCCACCGCCATTGGTCGGCATGACACCCACGCCCTCGACCGCGGAGAGGACCGAGATCGCGGGAGTGATGATGCCCTCGCCGCCGATGGAGGCAGCTCCGAAGAGGCCGGCGAACACCAGGTACTTGAGCTTGCCCTTGGCGCCGCTGCCGTTGAGAACCAGCGCGAGAAGCGCGAAGGTGCCACCCTCCCCACCGTTGTCAGCCTTGAGGATGTACCCGAGGTACTTGCGGCAGATGGTGAGCGTCAGTGACCAGCACACCAGCGAGAGAATCCCGAGAATGTTCTCGCGAGTCGCCACGATGCCGTGGTGCCCGCTGAAACACTCCTTGATCGTGTAGAGAGGGCTGGTCCCGATGTCCCCGTACACGACGCCGAGTGCGCCGATCGCGAGGGCGAGCGCAGCGAGTGCGCCGCCCCCTCCGTGAGCGCTAGGGGCGCCCTGCCCATGTTGAACTTCTGTACTCAAACCGCATTCCTTTCGACGGCTGGGTTGCACCCAGCGTCTAGCCATGGAGACCTCGCGATACCCTCGCAAAGCACATAGCTCGGTACACACACCTCAAAGACACCATGGTCCTTAGATCGCGTGAAACCGGGTTCGAGTCGAAGCGACGATGAAGTCACTCTTGGGCTCAATGCCTAGTCTCGCGCGAAAAATCACACCCGATCTCACGCGAAAAAGCACAGATTGTCAAGCCTCACCAAACTACGTACCATCCAGTCATGATGATCTATCTGACACAGGCCTTGTCATTCCTCCTTCATGTCGACCACTCCCTCCTAGCCATCCACGCAACCTATGGCGGGTTTCTATATGCGGTCCTGTTCATTATTGTTTTTTGTGAAACGGGCCTAGTCATCGCTCCCTTCCTCCCTGGCGACTCCCTTCTCTTCGCGGCTGGCGCCCTGGCGAGCCTCGGCGCCCTCAACATCTGGGCGCTCCTCATCGGTGTCACTCTTGCCGCCATTCTAGGCGACAGCCTCAACTACGCCATCGGCCACCGCCTCGGCGCACACGTCCAAACAACCAAAAATCTCTTTGGTATTCCCATCAACCCAGCGCATCTAAAAAAAGCCGAGGCATTTTTCAAACACCACGGCCACCGCGCCATCCTCCTGGCCCGCTTCGCCCCCATCATCCGCACCTTCGTCCCCTTCTTTGCCGGTGCCTCCAACATGCCAAAAGCCACCTTCCTCCGCTACAACATCATCGGAGGAATTCTCTGGGTCTGCCTATTCACCCTAAGCGGCTACTTCTTCGGCAACCTCCCCATCGTCAAAGAACGATTCAGCCTCATCATCATCGCCATCATCATCATTTCCTTGATACCGATACTAAAAGAATTTTTGGCGCAAAATCGCCAAACTAAGTAACAAGCTCCATTGCACCGAGATCCACTCGCTCCCCCAATAAAAACACTCGATCTTCCATCGTCTGCAAGGCACGTGCACGTTCGAACGTCATAGGCTTGGCACGCTCCTCCTGCAAGCGATGGATAAATGAGGATGCCTCACGTTCAAATGGTCGTTGGAGTGGGCGCAGAGAAGCGCCATGATCCTGCCACAACTGCGTCCAAATCTCCGGCAGAAGAAGTTGAATCTCCGCGACTTCTGAATCATGAAACGCAAACCTCGCTTGAGGGTGTTGCAGAAGCGTTTCCAAATCCGCACGCACATCAACCTTCGCGATGCGTGTAAGCAAAATCGCCGTTGTCGGACGCACCATTTGCAAAAGCGCCTGGCGTTCGTGCGTCATCCCCGCCCCCGAAACGAACTCTTTGAGTACCTGCCGCGCCGCCCAGCTCTCACGCCCAACCTCCCGCGCCTCCGTGAGCATCGTTTGTCGATCGACGCCATTCAACTGCGCACGTGTAAAACGAACCGGAAGCTCACGGCGCGATGCGGACGGCAAAAAACACGAATGGTATTCAATAAAATCGGCTAATCCATCGATCGAATCGAGGGTCAAAGTCCAAGGCACCATACAAGATGTGTTCATTGTAACACGAGCGCCAAAACTCCCCGAATCCCCCTAGGCCCTACCAGTTGACGAAACCGGCTTTTTCCCTTACCCTCCACCCATCTTCTGCATGCCTTGGCGGACTGGCGAATTTACGCACAGCGTCCAATCCTCTACAGAATCGTGGTCTCCTCGTTCAAGCCAGCAGCCCACGGCCTTGAATCTCGAGATGCACGTTATGATATGTCTGATTTGAAAACCCTATTGGAGTCGAAGGAAGGTTCCCTCGCCTTTCCAAAAGTCAGTGACGTCGTCAAAGGTGTCGTGATCGCCGTCGGCCGCAACGAAGTCCGTTGTGACTTGGGCGGGATCGCCATCGGTCTCATCCGCGGTCCAGAACTCGATAAGAACCTCGACCTCCGCATCGGCGACGAAGTCGAAGCCACTGTCATCGAACTCGACAACGAATTCGGCGAACTCGAACTTTCCCTCAAAGGCGCTGGCCGCAAACGCGCATGGGACAAGATCAAGGAACTCTTTACACAAGGCGCAGTCATCAAGGTCAAAGTCCTCGATGCCAACAAAGGCGGCTGTATTACCCGCGTGGAAAACGTTCCTGCGTTCGTGCCAGTCTCCCAACTCTCCCCAAACAACTACCCACGTGTGGCTGGTGGTGAGAAAGCCAAGATCCAAGAGAAGCTCAAGCAATTGGTCGGCCAAGAGCTTGAAGTCAAAATCCTCGACGTCAACGAAGACGAAGAAAAAGTCGTCGTCTCCGAAAAGGCCGTCTGGGAAACCAAGCAAGAATCCGTCCTCGCCAAACACCAGGTCGGCGAACGCGTGGAAGGCTCCGTCACGGCGGTCACCGACTTCGGTGCCTTTGTCCGCTTCGACGAAAACCTCGAAGGCTTGGTACACATCTCCGAAATCGCTTGGCAGCGCATCGATCACCCTCGCGATGTCCTCAAGGTAGGTGATCACGTCCGCGCCGAAATCATCAACATTGAAGGTTCCAAAATCTTCTTGTCCATGAAGAAGCTCGTCGATGATCCTTGGAAGAACGTGGCGAAGAAGTACGCCCTCGGCCAATGGGTCAAAGGTCGCGTCCTCAAGATCAATCCATTCGGATTGTTCGTGGAACTCGATCCAGACATTCACGGTCTTGCTCACATCAGCGAGCTCTCCGCGAAGCCAGTGAAGGACGTAAACGAGGTAGCTCGCATGGGCGACGAATTCGAGTTCCGTGTGATCTCGATCGACGCCGAAGGCCACCGCCTCGGTCTCTCCCTCAA
>CAZLPD010000019.1:0-7227 GCA_964561355.1 uncultured Gammaproteobacteria bacterium | reverse complement strand
CCGCTGGACGCCCCTCTCTCTTTCGGATAGGCTGAAACAACCTATGAATGCCACCACCCGTAACATTATTGTCATGCTAGGCTCGATCATCCTCGTAGGAGGAATCTTCTCGATGGTCAACCTCGAAACACCAAAAACGCTCGACGTCGGAAGCTTCGTTTCTCGTGTCCAAAGTGGCCAAGTCCAACAAGTAACCGTCGAGGGCAACAAGCTCAACGCCACCTTCAAAGACGGAAGCAAAGCCACCATCGACAAAGAATCCAACGAGTCCTTGTCTGAGCTGCTCCGTAACTACGGCGTCGATCCAGAAAAAGCCCGCGAAGTCCAAGTCACCATCAAAGAACAAAGCGGGGTCGGCTATTGGGCCGGCGCCATTCTCCCAACCCTCGTCCCCTTTCTCCTCGTGTTTGGGTTGATGTTCTTCTTCTTCCGCCAAGTCCAAGGCCAAAACAACCGCGCCATGTCCTTCGGCCAATCCTCCGCCCGCGAAACACCAAAGGATGATAAGTCCAAGATCACCTTCGCCGATGTCGCCGGTGCGCGCGAAGCCAAACAAGAACTCATGGAAGTCGTTGAGTTCCTCAAGAGCCCAGAAAAATTCGCCAAACTCGGCGCCAAGATTCCTAAAGGCGTCCTTCTCATGGGCTCGCCTGGTACCGGTAAAACACTGCTCGCTCGCGCCGTCGCCGGTGAAGCAGACGTCCCCTTCCTTCACATCAGCGGTTCCGAATTCGTCGAAATGTTCGTCGGTGTCGGTGCCTCCCGCGTCCGCGATCTCTTCACCAAGGCCAAAAAGACCGCGCCTTGCATCATCTTCATCGATGAAATCGACGCCGTCGGTCGTCAGCGTGGTGCCGGTCTCGGTGGGTCGCACGATGAACGCGAACAAACCCTCAACCAAATCTTGGTCGAAATGGATGGCTTCGAACCAAACCTCGGCGTGATCGTTATCGCCGCCACCAACCGCCCAGACGTCCTCGATCCAGCTCTTCTTCGTCCAGGCCGCTTCGATCGTCGCGTCGTCATCGACCCACCAGACATCCGCGATCGCGAAGAAGTCCTCACTATCCACGCGAAAAACAAACCACTGAGCAGCGACGTCAAACTCCGCAAGCTCGCAGAACGCACACCAGGCTTCTCGGGTGCAGACCTCGCGAACCTCGTAAACGAAGCAGCTATCTTGGCCGCTCGTCGCAACAAAACCGAAGTCGGCATGACAGAACTCCTCGAATCCATCGAAAAAGTCATGCTCGGCCCCGAACGCAAGAGCCACATCATGAACGAAGAAGAGCGTAAGGTAACTGCTTACCACGAAGCAGGCCACGCCCTCGTCACCCACCTTCTTCCTCACGCAGATCCTGTTCAGAAAGTCTCGATCATTAGCCGTGGCCGCGCTGCCGGATACACCATCCGCCTGCCAATCGAAGACCGCCAAATGCGTCGTCGCGGTGAATACGTCGAAGACATCACCCTCATGTTAGGAGGCTACGCCGCCGAAAAAATCTTCTTCGGTGACATCACCACAGGTGCTTCCAACGACATGCAGAACGCCACCCGTATCGCGCGTAGCATGGTCACCCAATGGGGCATGAGCGATGTCCTCGGTCCACGAACCTACGGCCAACGCGGCGAAGAGATGATCTTCCTCGCCCGCGAGATGCACGAGAGCCGTGACTACTCAGAAAAGAAATCTGAGATCATCGATCAAGAAATCGACACACTCATCAAAAACGGATTGGAAAAAGCCAACGAGCTCATCGCAAGTCACCGTGACGCCATGGATCGCATCGCCAAACATCTTGTCGAACACGAAACCATCGAACGCGAAGAGTTCCCAACCATCGCCGGCCTTCCACCAGCCAACGCCAAAAACATCCCAAAACCAGAAGCAAAAGAAGGAGCAGCCACCAAAGCCTAACCTCTTCCAAAGTCCCGCCAAAAGCGGGATTTTGCGTTGACCAGAAGCCCAAATAATGCTAATATCCCCCGTTCGACAATCCGTCGAGCAGAAGGCTGTCCCAGATGTCATTGTTCATTCGCGTCTCGTTCCTCACCCTCACCATTCTCCTGGCTAGCGGCTGCGGCGCGTTCATCCGAACCGTCAGAACCGCCACCCGCCCCCATGCCGATCGTTCGATCGGTATCGAAGGCGCGATCAACGTCTCCTCCGGCGAAGCGCCGACGCCGACGCCCGGGTTCCAGGGAGAACTCGTCTACCGACGCGACGGCTGGCGCATCGGGCTCGGCGGACGCGCCACAGCTCGAGTGTTCGCCCCGATCCAGGGAAACGGGGATCCGCTCTCCGTAGAATCCGTGTTCGTCGAGGCAGCGCTCTGCCGAGCCTGGGAACACGGGCAGCGTCCGCACTTCGTGGCCTGCGGGATCGTCGGGGCAGGGAGCACGCTCGTGACGAGAGTCACACGCGAGGATGGCTTGCTCATCGACGGCGGACCCATCGCTGCCTCGAGACTCAGGCTCAGCCTCGAGGTCCCGCTCGGAACAGAGATGGACCGGGACGGCGGAGCAGCTACCGGCATCCTCTTCGCAGGAGGCGAAGGGAGCCTCCACATCGTAAGAAGCATCATCGGAACAGAAGGATCACCGCCCCTGTGGGAGCAACCCCTGTTCGGATGGGCGCTCTTCCTGGGAGTCCGCGTAGACGGCTCCTTCTAACAACAACCTCAACACGCGCCCCTCGCCCTCGAAGCTCCTCGAGGGCTTCGTCGTTTTTAATGGAGGCGCGTTTGTATTTTTATCTCCGCCTTTTTTCCTCCACCTCCCGTCGTGCTATCCTATCCATAATTATGCCTCCCATTTCTCCTCGCCCCTTCTACCATGACATGCTCCACGACGCCTGGATGAGCGCGTGGCGCATGCGTATCGTGTGGCTGATCGCGATCGGTGCTGGCCTCCTACAAACAGGCGGTATCATCGATGTACTCTATCGCCTCATTCACGAGCGCGTCCTCCTCATCACATCACCAAGCAGCACACACAGCTACCCATTTCTTGCGAGCTGTCGTGACCTCGTCATTGGGGCAGGCGGAACCTTTGGCCGCACAATCGTTGCGCTCAAACTCGGCCAGATGTTCTTGCTAGCAGCGCTCTTCGTGGTTGGTGTATTGGCGCTCGCGATCCTCTGCCAAGGAGCTCTCGTCTATATCGTAGGCATTCGTGGACGATTCACGCGCCCAACCCTCGCCGAAGCCTTCCAAGTCGCCGGCCATCGTTTTTGGCGCATAGCAGCTCTTAACCTCTTACCGGTCGGCGCCTACATCTTCGCCTGGTTCGCATTCCTCGCCCCATTCGGCACCATCATCCACCTCACATCTGCTCCAGCCATCATCACCTACATCCTCGCCGTCATGGCATCGCTCATCGTAGGATTCACCGCCACAAGCGTGCAGATGCTGGCCCTTCAAACAGTAGTGCTCGATGAAGCTCACTTAGAATCCGCCATCAAAAACGCCTACGACGTCCTCAAACGCTCCTGGCTCACGATCGTCGAAACGGCCCTAGCGCTCTTCGCGATCAGCATCGCCCTCTTCATCGCAGGCGGTATCGCCTTCATCGTGATGCTCTTACCATTCCTAGCATTAGTCGGCATCGCGATCGTCTTCCAAGCCCCAACCATCGCCACCATCCTCATCTTGTTCTCAGAGGCGCTCTTCATCGCCCTCATGGTCTGCGTCGGCGGCTTCACCATCGTCTTCCAATACACCGTCTGGAACCGCCTCTCCACCCGCCTCGGCAAGAACATGGCCGTCGCCAAACTCGTCCGCATCGTCCACCACGTCCTCCACCGCATAAAAAAGTAGCCCTCTCTCCCCCTCGGCACAGGAATTTGTTTATGATTTTCTGCCGAGGACTGTCCGAAGCTAGGGCGCTGTGTCGTTAAGGTCGTTACTGGTCTGCAGACACAGCACCCGGTGCCGCAGGCAAGCAAGTTCCGCAGGCAGAAAATCATAAACAAATTCCTATGCCCTCCTCCCCTTCGATCGAAGAACTCATCAAAGCCTCCCAAGCCGCCAAACAAGCGGCTGCAAAACCAGCAGCCGGAGCCACTCCTGCACCAGTCACAATCAAACCAACCGCAAAAAAAGCAGCTCCGAAAGCAACGGAAGAAACGCAGAGCTCCAAACTCAAAGGCCGCATGGCCGAAATTGAGTTAGCCGAAAAAGAACGCCTCACCCAAGAAAAAGCGATCGAACTAGGCCTCGACCACATTTCCTTACATCGTTTTCCTATTTCCCCCGAGGCCATCGCTCTCATCCCCCGCGGAAAAGCCAACGAGGTAAAAACCATCGCCTTCTACGCACAAGGAAACGACATCCGCCTCGGCATTCTCGCACCATCCCCGGCTGTCGACGAACTCGTAGCCCAACTCCAAAAAGAAACGCGTGGAGACATTAAACTCTACCTCATCTCACAAGCCAGCTTCGACGAGGCGGAACACTTATACGACATTCTTCCCGATGTAAAAGAAGTCATCTACGGCTACCGCATCGAAGAAAAAGACCTGGCTAAATACGAAAAAGAGATCGCAAACTTTCAGCAACTCCAAGAACGCATCAGCCAAGTCTCGATGACGGACGTCATGACGCTCATCATCGGCGCAGGCTTACGTTCCGGCGCGTCCGATATCCACGTCGAAGCCGAAGAAGACGACGTCAACGTCCGCTTCCGCATGGATGGCATCCTGCACGACGCTGCACGCCTCCCAGCCGCCTCCTGGAAGCAAGTCATCTCCCGTCTCAAGCTCTTGGCTGGTGTAAAAATCAACGTCGAGTCCGTTCCTCAAGATGGTCGCATCACCATCTACCTCACTGACGAAAAGATAGACATTCGTGCCAGCTTCTTGCCAACCGCCTACGGCGAATCCGTCGTCTTACGTATTTTGCGACCAAAAGCCATCGCCCTCGAATTCGACAGTCTCGGTATTCGCGGCCTTGCCCTCGAACGTCTAAAGCGCGAAATCGAACGTCCAAACGGCATGATCATCACAACCGGTCCAACAGGCTCCGGTAAAACCACCACCCTCTACGCCATCCTCAAAAAACTCAACAACGCAGAGGTCAAAATCATCACACTCGAAGATCCAATAGAATACAAACTTAAAGGGATTAACCAAAGCCAAATTGAACACAGCAAAGACTACGACTTCGCCAAAGGTCTGCGCTCCATTCTCCGCCAAGACCCAGACGTCGTCATGGTTGGTGAAATCCGCGATCTCGAAACCGCCGAGATTTCCATTCAAGCCGCGCTCACGGGTCACCTCGTGGTCTCAACCATCCACACCAACAGCGCCGCTGGTGCCATCCCCCGTTTCCTCTCGATGGGCGTGAAACCTTTTCTCCTCGCTCCCTCGCTCAACGCCGTCATCGGCCAACGTCTCGTGCGTCGTCTCTGCGAAAAGTGCCGCGTACCAGCCACACTCACCCCATCCCAGCTCCGCGAGGTCACCAAGACCCTGGAATCCATCCCCGAAAGCAGCCACGAACGTCGCGACTTCAGCAAGCTCGCCTTCATGGGGCCAGGTCCAGGCTGCGACGCCTGCGGCAAGATGGGCTACAAAGGCCGCGTGGGTATCTACGAAATCTTCACCATGAGCAAGGATATCGAAGAAGCCATCCTCGCCGCCAGCGTCTCCGAATACAAAATCGCCGAAATCGCCGCCAAAGAAGGCATGCTCACCATGGCGCAAGATGGTCTCCTCAAAGCCCTCGACGGCTTTACGAGCGTGGATGAAGTCTTAGCTGCCGCAAACATCGATACAACAGTAGACGAACCAATTCCAGCGACAGCCCCCTAACAAAAAAGAGCCTCCGGGCTCTTTTTTGCGTCCAGGAATCCTAGACCAAATCCATCCGATACGAATTCGTGTCGTACACGACAAACCCGAGCTTTTGATACAGCTCGTTTGCCTCAACTCTCGTTGGGTGACTCGTCAAAAACAATCGCGACATCTTCAAGCGCTTCGCTTCTGTCATCAACCTCGTCATAAGCTCGCGACCAACACCCTGCCCACGCGTGCTCCCATCAACCACAACGTCCTCGATGCGCCCGACTAAACGCGTAAACAACTGAATCGTGTAGAGCGAAGCCGTCCCCACAATCACGCGCTCGTCATTGCGCGCCACCAAAAGACGCGCCTGCTTCATAACGGCAAGCACGCGCTCACGATCCAAATCAACCGAGTGCTTTACCAACTGCTCAATAAGTCCACGAAGCGGAGCGATATCCTCTTCATGCAGCGTTTCTGGAGACAAAAATTCGTAAGTAATCATAGGTTAATCAAACAGCAACCCCCGAAGAGATCGAGGGATGGAACGGGAGAACGAAAAATGTGCGGCACTACTTCTGAGCAGGCTCAGGGGAGGCGGGTTGCTGCGAGAGATCGTACTGAACTGCGGGGATGAACTCAGCAGCCAAGGCCGCGACCTTATCAGCAGGAGCGTCCATACCGAGCGCCTTAAGAGCTCTTCGAGCAGCCTCGTCCATCACTTCCGCATGCGTAGGCGTGCGAAGCGGTTGAGCGTCTATCTTGCTTGGATGTTCCATATCCACAACCTATCACACGAGTAAAAGACCACCAAGTCCTTGACCGCCCATCACCCACCAACTATTGTGTACGCACAATTGAAGACTATCCAGAGCGCAGGTGAGGGATTTGGCCCTTTGACCCTGCCGGCAACCACTCGTTTCACGATGAGAAGGTGCCCCTTCCAACCGATGGCACGTCGCTCGCGAGCGACCGTGCCCATGGGAAAGATACATCGAGCACGTCTCTCTTTTCCCGGATAAGAGAGATTTTTTATTCTCCACTCTCCATTGTCATCCTGAACAAAGTCCGACGCAGTGAAGAGCCTGCCCTGAGCTTGCCGAAGGGATCTCGCAGCCCGTCCGATCGGTCCAGATCCCTCCTTCCGTCTAACTTCACTCGGGATGACAAAGGGAGCAAATGCATATGATCTCCGCTCTCCCCTTCTCCACATTCACCGTGGAATCCGTCACCTCTGGCCATCCAGACAAGGTGTGCGATCAAATCTCTGATGCCATCCTCGACGCCTACCTCAAAGAAGATCCTCACAGCCGCGTCGCGGTTGAATCGTTCGGCTCCCACGGTCTTCTCGTCATCGGTGGCGAAGTCACAAGCGCCGGCAATGTCGATGCAGAAGCCGTGGCACGTCGCGTCTACGAGGGGATCGGCTACACAGAAAACCCAAA
>CAZLPD010000018.1:0-24709 GCA_964561355.1 uncultured Gammaproteobacteria bacterium | reverse complement strand
CGCGGAGAAGCGCGCGACAAAGACACCAAGGCCCGCATGTACATCCTCGCCAACGGAATCGAGGCCATCATCGGTGCAATCTACCTCGACGGTGGCATGAAAGCCTCGGAAACCTTCATTCATCGCCACATCTTGAGCCACCTTCCAAAGATTCTCGAGCTCGAACTCTACGTCGATGCAAAGAGTAAATTCCAAGAAACCGCCCAAGAGCTTCTAGGCGTCACCCCCACCTACAAAGTCCTCGAAGAAGAAGGCCCAGATCACCAAAAGGAATTTACGGTTGGCGTCTTTCTTGATAAAGACTTGGTAGCGGTCGGACGAGGCTCTTCCAAACAAGAAGCGCAGCTCGCCGCCGCCGAGGCTGGTCTCGACGTAAAGTCCTGGCGCACGCGACAAACACGAGAGATCATCCGCACAAGCGGTACAGGCAAAACCAACCTGTCCCCATAATCAAAGGAGTGGCTTCAACCCCACTCTCCCGCGCACCCTTAGTTTAACGGATAAAACTGCGGCCTTCGAAGCCGTTGATGGGGGTTCGATTCCCTCAGGGTGCACCATGTAAAAAGCCTCGCTTAACCGCGTAGGCTTTTTGCGAACGTTGCAACGAAGAACAAAAGTCATTAGGCTGAATACATATATGCATTTAAATAAACGCTTGTTAAGCTTTTGCCTAGTAGCTTTCGTGGGAGCAGGTTGCATCACTAAAGCACCAGCCACACCCCTCTCGACAAACCCTTTGCCCTTCAAAGAGCACATTGCCAGCTCGACAACACAACCCAAGACAACCCAACCTTCTCTTCAACAAACCTCATCCACCCTGCCCGCAGAAGACGAAGCGTTACGGTGGCACCACACTGTTTTACAAGATCCAAAAAACACGGGTCATTCTCTAAGCGTCGATGCGAACGATGGCTGCATCTATCTGGAACAAATCACCGGGAACGAAAAGTACTCTCCATACGCCACAAACCTTTTCGATCTTCTAGCCAATCAAAAACCGATTTCCGATTTCTCCCCGTTGGACACAGGAACCTATACCTCACAAGAGCTCGTGGCCGTAAATAAGGTAGCGCAGGAGTATTCAAGAACCACAGCCGGAGGAGAACTACAAACATACATCACCTGCAAGCTCTCCTCACGGACTCAAGGACCCGCATACCTCGTAATAGGAACGTACCTGATAACCGGTGGGCTAAAAGAACGCGTTCACGCTCTAGAGAAGGATCAAAGCCACATCAAGCGATATGCTAACTGGCCAGGCAAATCGTTTCTCGTTATTACACCACGAGGAAAAGACTTAATCGTACGGAGAGACCTATTTGGAGTCACAGCTGTAAGTCCGGTTGGGAGAGAAGACTTAGGCCCCTGTTCAGGAGAATTGGTCCAAGAATACAAGTTAGTTTGGCGATGTGATCTTTCTTACGTCGAAAACAAGGATCACACCTTCTCTCTCAGAACACGAACCTGGATCATCCATCTCGATGAATCAGATCCTCGACGAGATAGCTCATCAGTCACAGAAGAAAACGTGGGAACGATGGAAAAAAATGGACCATTCTTCTTCTATGGATACCCAGAGTTTGAAAAAGACATTGAACCCCTAGAATGGAATGGAAATGAGTGGAAGATTTCCACTTCCACCTCACGTTCTTGAAGTCAACCTAGTATAATCATTGAATGCTCCCCTTCCTCCGCCGCAATAAATTCCCCCTCATCCTCGCCGCCGCCCTCATCATCCTTGAGATCCTCCTCACCCTCTTCATCCAAAGCCGTGCTGGCGCGGATCGTGTTTGGCTTGGGGATTACGTGTGGAATACCTCCGATCAGGCCGTCTATCTCACCTACATCGAGGAAGCGAAACGTGGCGCCATCTTTTTTCATAGCCTTTACGCACCCCTCGAAGCAAAAACCTTCATCCACCCTACCTACGCTCCCATTGGCTGGATCGCTTGGCTTGGCCACCTCACCGCACAACAAGCCCACGAAGTTGGTCGTTGGCTCGTCACCCTCATCGCCATCCTTCTCTTCCATTCCATCACGCGCAGCCTCACCAAAAACGAACGTGAAGCCTCGATCGCTACCGCCACCGTCACCCTCGGCGGCGGTTTAGGCTGGATCCTCGTCGTACATCAAGGCATGCAAGGATTCTTCCCGCACGAATTCTTCGTCCCCGACGTCAGCTCCGAAAGCTTCTTCTTCCCAACCCTCCTCGGCGGCGCGCACATCCCGCTTTCGATGGCGCTTCTCGTCTATAGCCTCCACCGACTCTGGCAGGACGTATCCGCACGTAAAGCTTCCTGGCAATCCATCGCGAGCACCTCCGCCCTCTTCCTCATCCACCCCTACTTCGTTCCCGTCATCGGCCTCTACGGATTGATCACCATCCTCGTCGAACGCGTCCCTCTTCGTAGCGTCCTCCGTCTCGCCGCAAGCTATCTCCCCTTCGCCGCCCTCACCATCTCACCGCACGTCTGGTCGTATCTTCACGATCCGTATCGCCGCTTCCTCCTCGATACAAACTTCCTCAACCTCGCCCCCTTCACGGAAAATCTTTTCTCGGTTTTGCCGTGGCTCGGATTTATCATCTGGCGCTTCCGACGCGATCCTCTGCAAAAAGAAGAGCGCTGGATCCTTGTGTGGATGGCAACGACAGCCCTCATCATCTGCATCCCATCCATCCACTTCAAACGCAAAATCCTCGAAGGGATGGGTGTGGGTGTGATGCTCCTTGCTCTACCTGTTTGGCTACGCGTTCTCTCCTGGGCAAAACGCACAGGAAAAATCGCCCACGCCGGCATGTGGATCATGATCATCCTCTCGCCCTTCTCGATCATCCAAAGCCAACTCGCCTGGGTCACCAAACCCATGGGGAACGGTGACGAATTCTTCGTCTCTAAAAACATCGCCAGCGCCTGGGATTGGATCCGCCAAAACACCGACGAGGACGCTCTCATCCTCCCCGATCAACCCTGGGTAGGCTTGTGGATCGCCCCCAACACGCTGCGCCACGTCTGGATCGCCCACGATTACGAAACCCCCAACTGGGATCAAAGAAAACGCTTTCTTCAGGATCTATTCGTAGAGAAAGATCCTGCACGGGTACAAGCCATGCTCAAAGAAACCGATGCCGATTTTCTTGTAACATCTAGCCAAAAAAACGGTATATTCATTTCGCAAAGTGCAAGCTCCACCTGGTCTCCCGCCGCAAGCTTTGGCGAAGTAACCATCTGGAAGCATTGACAATGCGTGGATTTTTCTCTTAGATAAGCCGTTACATTGAGGCCTCGGCGCAGGTGATCTCCGATCATCTCCGCCGACGCCCCATAACCCGGCGTTTGGAGGAGACTCGCAATGGAGCTCGCCGTCCTGTTGAGCAGCGCCTTCTTGATTCTGTTCGTCGCGCCGATCAGTCTCATCGCGTTCAAGGCGCACCGTTCCGGCCGTCGCCTGTCAATCCTGCCAGAGCGGCGCCCGACGAGTAGCAATCCCAGCGCTCCCTGACCGCACTACACCACCCCCTCCTCTCCCCTTCCTGCCGCGTCCCGGACCTTGCGATGTAATCGCCCCCGGGACGCGCAGCGACCTCTCTCACGCCTTCAGCCCGTTGATCGAACCCCTCGATCCACAAGCCGAGCGCGTACAAAACAGCCGCAAGACCTCGGAAGCACTTCGCCCCGAGGTCTTGCACTTTTTAAGGCTCATCCCTTGAAAAATCCCCCAGCTCCTGTTAAGGTCCGCCGTCACGTTTCTGCCCTCAGGCAAGCGCCCATCCGCTTCCCCGAGCGCACAACCGTGTGCTCAGGCACGTTCGAAAAAACGAGGGAGAGATGTCAGAAGGAAGCGGACAGTGGTATGGAAACTTTTTCGCGGAAAGAGAGGTGGGTCAAGGAGGCATGGCCCAGGTATTCAAGGGACGGGACCAGGGAGGGGCCCCAGTGGCGATCAAGCGCTTGAAAACAGGCGCATCGCCAAAGATGGTAGAGAGGCTCAGGCGCGAGGCAAGACTGCTCCAGGCAACAACTCTACCGAGCACACACCCCAATATCGTAGTCTTTTGCGATACAGGGGCAAACTACACCATCCTCGAGTGGATCGAGGGCACGACCCTCGAAGACTCGTACCGACTCGACCAGGACCAGTTCGTCGAGATGGCGAGACAACTCGCCTCAGCGCTCGTGCGCGTGCACGCCAGAAGCATCGTGCATCGCGACGTAAAACCAGCGAACATCATGCTGGTGCACGGTAGGGTTATGGGAGAGGGGTGGGTCAAGCTCCTCGATTTCGGAGTAGCTAAAGACCTCCTGGAGGACGAGGCGAACGACGCTCAGGTAGCGGTCGGAACGCCTCATTTCATGGCACCGGAAGAGCTGGAAAAGCTGACCGGGCACGATACTCCGGCAACAACCCGTCTGGACATCTACTCCTTCGGGTGGACGCTGCTGACAAAACTGACGGAGGAGGAGTATCACGCCCGGGAGGCAGTACCCACGGAGATACTCGCCGAAAAAAAACGTCTGAGGCTCCCCACAAGCCCCCCCACTAAGGACGTAGACCAGGAACTCTGGAGTCTGATCCGCCAGTGCATCGAACCCGATCCTGATGCTCGACCGAAGAGCATGCAGATCGTGCTCGATCGTCTCGAGACGATCGCCAAGCGCCACATCCCTGTCTTCGTTTCACCAAAAGTCACGAGTGAAGCACAGGCAACCGCGCATCCAGGAACGATCACAACCAACCGCACGGCCGTGATCGCTCCTGAAGCGAAAAAAACAACGAAGCCAAAGAGCCCGAGGGCGGCTCTGGGCGCACTGCTCGCGTTAGCGACGGCCCTGGCCCTATTCGCAACCTTCGGACTCCGAGGCAGCGAACGTCCACAACCCATCATGCCGATTACCCCGGTCGTGGTAACCGTACCGACGCAGACCGAACCGCCCACGCCACGACCGACTCCGCCGCAACGCAGATCAGCAAGACCGCGCGTAGTCCGGACGCCAGCTCCTCTGCCGCGACCGAGCCCCACCCCTCCCCACCACCCCACCATCGCAGCACACCCGCTACCCACGGTGGTCGGCGTGAGGAGGAACTCTGACGGACGCGGATACACCATCCCCGCCCGCAGCCACTGGAACGACGCAGAGGTACGCGAGCATCGCGCGCAGACGTGCGCATACTTCCGGGGCCTGCATGTCGACCAGTCCAGGGATACAGGGACGCTACGCGCATTCCACGAGTTCTGCGACGGGTACTGATCGCGACATACATCGAACCTTCCTTCCCCCACGCGCCCCACTTAGCTTAAGAACCTATGGGGCGCGTCACTGTTTTTATACGATCGTGATAGAATGAAACGGATTTCTATGCCTACGAGCTATCACAAACAAATCTCCACCATCATGGACGCGGTCGTCCTCCTCAATCCGCATTCCATACTCGACATCGGTGTAGGCTTCGGCAAATACGGCGTCCTGTGCCGCGAATACCTAGAGCTCTGGGATGGTCGTGAAGATTATCACCATTTCACGCGTCGCATCGACGGCATCGAAGCCTTTGAAGATTACCTCACACCCCTCCACCGCTACATCTACAACGAGGTACACATCGGCGAAGCGCAAACGGTCATCAAAACCCTCAAACCATCCTACGATCTCGTCCTCTTGATCGACGTGTTGGAGCATCTCACCGAATCCCAAGGTCGCACACTCATCCAATACATCCTCAGCCATCATCGCGGCATCCTCATCTCGACTCCAAAGCACATGCACGAACAAGGTGAGAGCTTCCACAACCCCTTCGAAACTCACCGCGCGCAATGGTCGCTCGCCAAACTCCGCGCCCTCGGCCCCTCCGTCACCTTCCGCGACGAAGACAGCCACATCATCTACCTCGGCACACGATCCTCCGTGCTGGAACTCAAAGCAAAACAGCGCTGGGAACGAGTGAAGCACTGGGGGGAGAAAATCCCATTAGCACGAAGCATCTACAAAACCATCAAAGGCCGCTAATCCTATGGAATTTCTGAATCGCGTCAAAGAGTACGTGCCTGGATCTCAGGCACGCAAAGACAAAGCGGCACGAGAATTCGAAGAACGAGAACGAGCGCAAGAGCGACAACGTAAACACGCAGAAAAAGCGCTAGAAGCATCACGCCAAGACATTAGAGAATTAGGCCACGAATTTGCGGATGCGTTACGAGAAACGATGGGAAAGGGTCTGCAAAGAAAACAACTGGAGACGTCTCAATCGGAATTCGAATTAGCCATCGCAAGACTCACAGGAATAGACGCGGCAATCGTGCAGGAACTAGTCCCAAATCTGTATTTTTTGCGATTGACAGAATACCTCCATCGCCAAGAACAGAACGAAGATCCTGCCATAAAGGAAGCGTTAAAAGAGGCCTATAAGCCAGGACTCGTCGGAGCCTCGATGCGTGAACGTCAAGCGATCAATAAATCCATGCGCGAAGTCCTTAAAGAGCGCGGATACGACGAGGAAGAGACGCACACGATACTAAGCAAAGATCGTTTCTATACAAGACAGGAGGAACTTGATGCCGCCATACAAAGCCTTGCGCAAGAATCCCCAGAAGCCGCTCATCAGTTTCACGGCATCGAATACGACACCCTGGGACAACTCGTAGAACGCATCCAGACCGCTTTCGAACACCCATCCGTGGCACCTCACCTAAAAAATAGCACCGATTCGGTGAAATTTGGCGTACGAGAAATAACCGCACGCGCCCTCTATGATCACGCAAAACGTCTACAAGATCTCGGAGAAAAGACCCTGACAACATACAACGTGCCGTCTGAATATAGCACCGTCGCACCCCTCACTATTGATGAATACGTACAGGAAATAGAGTCGATGCTGAACAATACAACCCTCCTAACACAACAAGCCGAGTACAAAAAAACACACGCGGAAACAAAAGTAAACGAGTTGCGCAATCTAGACACGCTCGTAAGCGAGCTCACGCGATACGCAGAAGAAGGAGAAGCTCCCGTCCTCGAAGGACCTGATGAATTCTCTAACTGGGGTTGGACAGAAGCTCTAAAAACATATCCGCCAGAAGTCTTAAGGTACGCCATTCGAAAATTTATCCAATCCATCCCGCAGAAAGACGTACAGACCATGCTCCGACTACGAAAAGATGAAATAATGAAGCTCCTGCAAACATGGGCGCACGGAGACGAGAAAAATCGCGCGGCCTTCGCAGGATCTTTTATACAGATACTCTACGAAAATCTAGACAGGCAGTGGAGCGGCGCGATATACGGTCGCGACAAAGTACACTTTTTACAACGAGACATCCAAGAAAATCTAGTCCTCGCTCGACAAAAAGCAGAACGACCATTAGCAGAATTCGAAAAAGAACTACGCCAACACTTAGAAAAAATCCGGCAAGAAAAAACAGCTCTATTAGACGTCATGGATGATGTAGAAGATCTTGTAAACGACCCAGAAATACTCCAAGACATCCAAGAAATGGGAGAACGACTGGACATAAAAATCTGGACGGAAAGAACCGTGCTAAGCATCCAACAGTCTCTCGAAAACATGCGTCAAAAAGCAGACGACATGGAAGAGCGTATAGCTTACTACGCCGGCAACGACAAAGACGAACAAAGGCGTTTACGTCGGTGGCTTGCGGAACATCCAATACACGATGTACACAAACACCAACATCAAAAAGTTGCATAACATCCGCATACTTATGTCCCCCATCGCCATCCTCGGAGCCGGCAACATGGCGACAGCTCTCGCGCTCGCCCTTGCCCGTCACGGTCGCCCCGTTCATCTCTACTGCATCGAGCCTGATGTAGAAGAGGATATAAACGTGCGTCGCCAAAACCAAAAATACCTAAGCGACACGCCTCTTCCAACCAACATCACCGCAAGCGCACACGTAGAACAGGTCGTGCAAGACGCCGACACCATCTTCTTGGCCGTGCCTTCGTTTGCCGTGGCAGAAGTGATGCAAAAAGCGCTCCCTCACCTCAAGGAAAACGCCATCATCGCAAGCATCTCCAAGGGCATGGACCCCGATACTCTCGATCCGCTCATCGTCAAAGAAGGCTCGCTCCTCCCAAGCGCGTTGCAATCAACTCTCACGACACTCGGTGGCCCCGCCATTGCAAACGAGATGGCCAAAGGCAGCCCAACTGCCTTCGTCGCCGCGAGCCAAGACATCCGCGGCGCAGAACATATCAAAACACTCCTTGAGAGCGCTTCCGTAAAAGTAGCCACCTCAACCGATCTTCTCGGCGTTGGTCTCGCTTCTGCCCTCAAAAATCCCTACGCCATCGCCCTCGGCATGTGCGACGGCCTCAAACATCCAACCAATGCCAAAGCGTTCCTCCTCACGATCGCCATCCACGAAATGAGTGAGATCCTCAAAGCCGCCGGCGCCCATCCAGACACCGCCTCAGGCCTAGCGGGACTTGGCGACCTCATCGTCACCGGCTTTTCCCCTCACGGACGCAATCGCACCTACGGAGAACGTCTCGTCGGCGCAAATTCAAAACTTCCACCAGACTTAGGCCTAGGCACCGTCGAAGGCATCCACGCCACCGACCTCGCCGCGCAACTGGCACGCCGTCTACACGTAAAAACACCTCTTCTCGACAGCATCACGCACTGCCTCAAAGCCGACACCTGCTTCAGCCAACCATTCGAAACCTTCTTGCAGGAAGTGACGCTCTAGCTATCGCCACACCCCCGTCACATAACTCGTCGTATACCCTGGCACACCTCCATAACTCGTAGAAATACCGTGGCCAATCAGCCGCCAAGAGGTTCGACCAAGCGCCGTCATGATCGCGGCGATGCTTTTTCCGTTATCTGTATACCCATCGTTCGCTTTGGCAAAAAACCTCGCATCCTCACGCCCAAACGCTGACAGCGTCTTTTTATCGTTCATAAGAGCTTGTCGTTCGGGAAGATAGTGCGACATATCAGACGACACCAACACAAACGCTCCCCGCCTCATCTCACTCGCAAGCCAACGACTGAGCTGCTTTAACTCCACGGGCGTAATCGTGCCACGAACCACAACAGGCAGGATCTTTGTCGAGGTCGACACCTGCGCCAAAAACGGCACAAGTGCGCCCACACCATGTTCCGCCTGCCAGTAAGGTCGATCATCCTCCCGCGCAAACGAAACACTCTTTAACAATCGCCGAATCCCCTCTTCATCCACAATCAAAGATGCACTATCCACCTCATACGCACGCCGATGCGTCACGACAGGAGATGTCGCCGCTTGATAGTGATCAGGCGAAAGAATAATGACTCGCTTGAAGGAATTACACCCACGAATTTCACGAGTAAAGGTTGCGATCAAATCAGCCGCCAACACGTGATGATTCACAACCCCTGCCCGGCAAGAACGCGCAGATATCTTCTTTGAGGCAGACGAAGCCTCTGCCGTCGCCCGACGAACCGCATCAACAGGTACAAACGAAGACGTAGTGATCGTTCCCGAAGACGCAAAAGCTGGTCCTCCCCAAAGGAAGACCAGCCCAACCACGAAGCAAGCAGCGATGCCTCGCGTCATACCTCTTATTTCACGATCACCGTCTGATCTACCCCGATCCCAGCCACCGACGGATATTCCATGTGCTGAATCACGGGCGCCTCGGCCTTGTAGCTTCCGCGAGACACGACACGCGCTCGGTAGCGAATCTCGTGCACCCCACGTCCACAAAGTACGTACGACACCTCGCCCTTATTCACCTCATATGGATAATCCAAGGCACCCACATCATACCCAGACCATTGAAGCGAGGGCTGCCATCCACCAGGAAGGTGATCACGAAGCGTATAACACCCATCCTGCGCTTTTTCGGCAATCGTTGACGTAACGGTGACATACACCACATCGCCCTCTTGCAACGCATCTAATGGACGCGATGACTCAAACCCACGAACAACCTGGATACCGTCGCGTGCGGTAGGCCGACCATCCACATCGCGAATGAACGTGATCGTTACAGGTCCAAGCGTCTTCGTAACACGGAACGTCTTCACCTCATCCGCCGTGAGCTTGAGCGAATGCGTATTCGCATCGCTAAGGTCAAAAGAATGTTCGGTTTTTCCATCAAGCGTCCACGACACAGACGCGCTCATGTCTGGAACAAGCATCAAACGAGCGCGCAAATAGCGAAGCCGTGCAAGCACAGGGAACGCGTCCTGATTCCAGTTGTGATCGACATAAGCCATGAGCGCTTCCGCCTTTGGATGCGCAAGCTGAGCCGCGAGAGCAGCTGCTTCCGCGGTAGCCTCGTACACATCCGACGATGTCGCCGAAACCGGCAACCACGTGAGCGAATCACGCGTCTCGGCTTTAGACAACCATCCGTCCAACAGACCGCGCGCACGTTCCAAATCCCCCGCCGCAGCCAACCCACGCGCTATCGCCACCTGCTCGCGCCAAGACAAGTCCGTCTGCGCAAGAAGCGCCTGCAATTGAGGCAGCACCGGCTCATGTAACGCAGCCAATCCAGAAAGTGCCTCGATACGTTCTTGTCGCGTAAGACCAGGCTGATCAATCACCGACCACAGATATCCAGCCAGCATGGAGGAATCAAACAGCTCAGGAGCCGTAGCGGCCACCTCAGCACTCACTTCCACATCCGGCGAGCTGTACGGCAAGAGCTTGATACCACCGAGATAGTCCTGATACCCACTTAACGAAGGATCATCACCCTCCACGGTCTGCTTAAACACATCGCGAAGCGTTCTTCGAGCAATCATAGCAGCGACCCCGCTATCAACACGCGCCGAATACCACACAAAATCCTCAAAGCGAGGTAAGAGAGCTCCTCGTGTCTTGCTAGCAAACACAACATTCGCCTCGCCATGATCAAGCGCTGGTAGCGTAACCCCTGGACCAGCATCAAGACTCACATACTCTTGCTTACGCATGCGAGTAGTAAGTACATCGAGCGTCCGTTCAATCGCATCCGTACCCTGTGGAGACGTAACACGAATCATAAGAACATGATGCCCAACAGGCCACTGAGCCAACGTAAGATACGAACTCGTGCCCACCGTCCCCGTCACAGACTCATTCTGTATCCCCAGACTTGGAGCAACAACGGTATAGGTAACATCTTGGTTTGCGGGCAATCCAGAACCAAATGCACGCAACTTAATCACAGGCTTATCGCCAACCAATAAGCGAGGAGGAAGCACCGCATCCACAAATACGGGTTTTGTAACACGCGCTTCAACAATCGCATCGCCGGCCCACACATCGCTGTTGATGGCGACGAGCTGCGTACGCCACGTCGTGAGATTATCCGGCACCGTAAACTCAATATCTGCTTCCCCATTTTGATCCGTCGTAACCACTTCCATAACGGCCGTATCCTTAAAGTTCTTACGCACATTCATGATAGAAGCCCCATCCGGCCCTCCGCCTCCGCCCTTTTCGGCTCCACCCAAGCTAAGCGCCGTGGGAATATGCGTCTGCAATTGCAAAAGAATCCCATTGGATACGTAGCGATACAACGTTGCGAGTGGTGATTCCGGATACAGCGTCGTCACCCCTTCAAGCGCCTTGTCGATGGAAGCATACGCAAGCGCCGTACCCGCCACCCGTTCATGCGTGTCAGCTCTGGTAACTACTACATGAATCTTCACCTTTGATCCGGGTGCATACGAATTCTGATCCGTCTTCGCTTCAATCTGAAGACGCCGAGTGTCTTGCTTCAGAAATAAATCTCCGCGTAGCACCTGAAACGCACCGTCAGAAAACACAACGGCCTGCAAGCTCACATTCGGAACATCTTCGGTTTTGTACACGTAATTCCAATCCGTCGTTTGAAGCACCTGTGCATCGCGAATCCCAAGCTGCGCCGTCATAAACAACACACCTGGGGTTTGATCGACAGGAAAGACGTGATCGCCCTTCGTAATACGTACCCTAACCGCCTCCCCAACCGTCACATTCGGATCCTGACGGGAAGAATTAGAGAGCGACAAGCGCACATCATCAGAAGGATAATCATAGGAACCAAACCCACCACCGCTCCAAATATACGCCGACGCACGAATAGGACGATCACGCAGATCAGCACCCTGAAGGGTGACCGTATAGGTCTTACCAGGATCAACGACAAAGGAATAGGCGGCATGCCCGGCAGCATCCGTACGCACTTCAAAAGAAACGGCTGGATCCGCGATCTCCTGATACCGATAGGTCGGATAGCTGACTTTGTTAATGAAGTCATATGCCAACCCTTCCTGCACACGTTCCCAATGACGTCCGACAATCTGTCCGCGAATCGAACGATCCGCAAACGCAGGGCCACGCACATCATCCTGACCTAGCTTTAACTGATTAGCCTGTATCACAACCATTGCCTGCGTACCCGTTGCGTAAGCCTGGGCATCCAGCAAAAGCTCCGATGGATACACATGCACCCAAGCGCTACCGTTGATATCTCCTTCCTCACCCTGCTTCGGCCCACTACTAAAACTCAAATCAGACGTCCCACTACAATACGCCTGTAAATCAGCTGGACACGTCATCGCGGTTGTCGTCACATTCGTACTCGTTTGACCACTCGCATCCGTCGTCACATCGCGAGTATCCGAACCCGTTGAACCGCCATACGTAACAAAGGAAAAAGTAGTATTCGGCAACGGCGTCCCATCATAAAACGTCGATCGAACATGCACGTTGACTGAATCACCGGCCACAATAGCCGTATGATCCGGTTCAAGATAGATACCGTAGGTCGGCTTCGTGTAATCCCGAACCTCAAACGTACGAGAAAGCAGTTGCTTGCCATCTCGCAGCAACTCAATGCGATACCACCCAATCGGCAAGTCTCGCCAACTCATCTTCCCTTTAAAATTTCCCACGCGATCCGTGGCAACATCCTGCTCGCGATATATCTTCGCCTCGCCACTCCCCATGTCGTAAAGGTACTCATTCTTCTGCAAAACAACCTTCATGACACCCGCACCCACATGGCTCCCTCGTTCCTGAGCAAACCCATAAAAAGACAGCTCATCATCCTGTCGATATAACGGTCGATCGGTAAACAAATACGACCAATACCGTTCATCCGTCGTCTCGCTCCAGTAGCGATAGTCGTACCCAACATTTCCGCCACGAAATGGAACAAACACGTGTTCAGACCCTTCACCAACCTCCAAGATACGCGGCGTCGATGTGGGGACAACGCCTCCATTCACCGTATCCGCAAGCCAGGAGGGTGCTGGCACACGAGCAACCCCTTGCGCATCCGTCCGCGTGGAACCATCTTCGCTCATCACCGGAAGGTTGCTGAGTGGCTTCTTCGTCGTTCCATCCACCGCCCACACAAGCAACGTAGACTTATCCCCCGTCACAAACGCCGCCGTAGGCGTAATCTGAACAAACACCCAACTCACTTCTCCATCTTTTGGAAGAAACTTGAGCGCATACACACCCGGCTCATCCTGCTTTGGGAGCACGATGCCATACCGATTGTAGTCGGGAAGTGTCTGAAGCGGCACCGTCACATCGAACACCTGTGTCTTATGCGCCTGTTCATAGTCCGCAAACCGAGAACGCTCAACTTCTTGCCAAAGAGGAAGACTGTAACGAGCCCGTAAAAGCGTCTTCGCATCCGCATGCGTCAAACGATACCCTGTAACCTTGACCGGAAGATCGGCTTTTGGGTTTTGATTAGAATAAATAAACGTAGCAAATGCCAGAGGCTTACCAGGAAGATTCTCGTGAAACTCATCAAAATCCAAACGAAGTGGCCAAGGCGCATGATCCACCATTGGAGCACGCATCGTCTCAAAATCAATCACCGCATCTTCCGCCAAAGCGACATCGCTTCCTGGCACACCAAACCCCTTCTTTAACACAACGTGATACGCCGTTCCGTACGCAAGAGGCTTCTCAGGCACAAACGCAAGCGTTCGACCATGAACCTCAAATCGTCCCGGCGTGGCAGGCGCGATCGAAAAACTTGACGTAGCATTTGCCCAATCATCACGAGTAAGTTTGAACTCAATCCCCGTGTCGATCGGCACTCCCGAACTCCGCGTACCGGGAATCATCGAAATCACACGCAGATCTCGCTTCGTTTGAAACGCCCACGAAAAATCGCGTTGCACCGTAGAGCCATCACTCTTGGTGAACTTGGTTGGGATAGAGAGAGCGTATACTGTCCCCGCCTCAAGAGGCGCCGTAGGCTTCACATGAAAAAGACCTGCACCAGCCGCCTCAACGGTGAACGGAACAGCCGGAACAAGCTTCAAAGACTGATGCAATTCTTCAGCCGTGACAGGCACATTTGCCTTGACCTCAAACGAAGTTCCCACATCAAGTCCACCAACATCCGTGCGTTCAGGCGTGATGGTGAATGCATCAGCAGCATGTGCTTCCGGAATCACAAAACGATCAAGCGCCGCAACCACTTGCTGCACTCGAGCGCCAGGAGAATGCTGCGCCTGCCAAAACAAAACACCTCCACAGACCGCAAGAACCCCCAACACAAGTCCTCCGACAAGCAGTCTTCGTCGTCGATGATCCTGAGGCGGTCTCACCGGTGGGAACGATAAGGATGCAGGAACTTCAACTACCGGCAATTGAGTATCTTCAGTATTCATAGAAATAACGTAGGGTAAAACGTGATAACGCAAGGGTAGCACAAGAGAGAAAAAAGCACTCTGCGCAACACATTTTTATATACAAAACACCCGACAAAATGTGTCGGGTGTTGCCTCGGTGTCAGAAAGTCTACTGCGCCTGCACAGGAGTAAGCACCCCAACAAACAATCCCGGCTTATCAGCTCCATCAAATAAGACAAACGAAGTACCACGTGTCGTAGGTAATTTACGATTCGTCCACGTCACACCTCCATCATTACTAAATGCAATCGAAGTGTTCGTGGCATAAACAAGCTTCTTAGGATCCTTAGGCTGCACCGCCAACGCCCGTACATCTAACGTGTTATTTGGGGCAGCAATGGTAAGTGGATTCCAGGTAGCCCCCGCATCATCGCTACGCAAAATGCCAAAACGTGAAATGTGATATACGCGATTTGCGACGTTTGGATCCAAGATCACAGCGCGCGGAAAGCGAGCGCGATCAAAATCCTGAAACGGTTTACGAATAGACGTCCACGTCGCTCCCCCATCCGTACTCTTAAGCACACCGGAGCCCCAACTTGCCGCATACACAATCTTCGAATCGCGCGGATCAATGGCGATATTCATGATGTGAATCCCCTCGACGCGATAGGTGGCACGCCACGTCGCCCCCGCATTATCAGAACGGAACAAATCACCTTCGCTCGTACCAGCATAGACAACGTCGCTGTTCTTCGGATCAACCGCGAGCGCCATAAACTTCTTGTCCAATCGACCATCGTAAAATACCTGATTCCAATCGCGACCACACGTCTCCGTCTTAAAAATCTGATTATCACGCCCTACGTACAATACACACTTTTGCTGAGGATCAACGGCAATAGCCTGAATTTGACCCACGGAAAGTCCCTTCGCAGATTGCCAAGATTCTCCACCATCATTTGTGTACATGAGTCCATTCTGCGCCGTACCCAAGTACATCGTAAGCGGATCCTGCGGGTCAAACGCCGCCGAAATCGTACCAATATCAGCAATACTCCCAAACTTAGTGCCGAGGTTAAGAAGTTTAAGCTGCTTCCACTCAACGACATCAACCTTGGCGGCAAACACATCTGTCTTCGTGCGAAACACGCCTCCATCTGGCCCAGCCGCCGTTTGCGGCGTCGAGCTAAAACACCCCGCCCCAAAAAGCACGAGTCCAAGCAAAGGCACCACCGCGCGCAAAGATCGAGAAAGCATAGTCAGGAATAGTGTAGCAGAAAAAAGAACTAAGCAGCATCCCTAAGCGCACCAAGATCCTTCACGCGCCCAAGTAAAGCAGCACTTTCAACCAAAGGTTGCATCGAGGCACGAAAATTGGCGAAAACACCTGGCTTGGATGAGTCAAAGGTCTGCTGCTGCGCGCAAGCAGAAACGCGCTCAACAAAAAACGTAAATTCCCTTTCCGCCAGCAACGTATTTAAAAACACCTTTGAAAAACTCTGCCGCACAAGCTGCGACAACGGATTCGCCTCGTCCTGAAGCTGCTCAGCTAAAGACGCGAGAGACTGCCGCATCTTCTCGGGAACAGGAAGCCGATGCAAGCAAGCAATCTCAAATGGCACGCTGTGATAACCCGTAGCTTCTCCCAAGCTAGCACGCAACGCAGGAATCTTCTCTGCCCGCTGAGCAAGCCCCTCCGGAAGAGCCCGCGTAAAATCCCCCGCCACGGAAAAAACATCTCCCGTAGTTTTTTGAGAAAAGCGCCCACGAGCTACATCCACATCGTACGCCGACACGTCTCCCCCCACATCCTGCATAAGCACGCTCAACACGCCAAGCTCAGCGATCGAAGATCGAACATGCTCAGCAAAACCAGGTGACTTCTGTAATCGAGGAGAAAACTCCTTCCCCCACTGATCCGGGCTACGCAGAGCTAAGCGCGAAAAAAGACCAGCCTTATCCTCGTCCGAAGAGATATCCGGCGCATCAAGCTCAACATACGCCACATCAGACCCAGCTTCATCCGTCGCCAAGGCTCCCACGGAAACATCGACCCGTTCCAGCACACCCGTCGCACGAAGCACGCCCAAAAGACGATTTTGAAGCCACTGAAAGCGCTCTCGAGAACCGGCCTCTTTCCCTAGATGACCGTCCGTCTCCCCGCTTGTGAATCGCTCTACAATTTGGCTCGAGAAACGGTTCACGACCTCGCGAATCTTCTCCTCGATCATCTGTTCCGTCTCAGGAGTCGTGCTCGTTTCACCATAACGATCCTGAACCGATGCGCGCACGCGTTCCCGCAACGCCTCAAGGCCCGCAGCACCAAGAGCATATCGTTCACGCAGAAAGGCCGTAAACGCAGCTCGACACTCCGATGAAGAAAGTATGCGCAATCCATCCTTCGTGGAAAGATCCCTGTCTTTCCCTCTCATTCCCGTGAACACATTGTAAGCAACGCCCTCCTCATCGTAAGCCAATTCCTGCGAACGACGCGAGGATCGCACCCCCTTTCGATCAAGCGAGGAATCGTCCTCCAACATCGCCGACAACGCTTCAAGCTCCGAACCATAATCCCCACCATTCCGCGCAGACTCAGCAAAAAAGCGCTCAAATCGTTTATCCAACGCACGGGTGGCGGCGACATCTCGAAGATTATCCTCAGTCCAATGTGCAGCGCGCATCTCTACACGCTCCATGCGGGAAAGAACAAGCCCCTGCCGACGAGCGATCTCAGCCTCCTTAAAAGCTCGACGCCGTTCATCCGATCGAAGAATAAGCTGTTTTTTCTCTGTGTCATCCTTTTCTTCCATCGCTCGCAAACTCGCAACAGAATGCGCCACCTCTCCCCCACTACGCTGTTTGGCTCGTTCCCATGCCTTCCTCCCATCATGATCATCGGAAAACCCCGCAGCTTCTCGCTGCAAATCATCTACACCCATCAAATATTCCATGCGGCGAAGCGGAGGCTGATCGTCCACTTGATACCCTCGCACATCGCTAGACTCCTTTACCGAAACACCTGACGCTTTATCCGCAGGACGCACAAGCTTCCTACGAACACCTGAAGGAGCCTCTTCTGCCACAGAAAAATCCTGCTCTCCTTCCGGTCGAAGCGCATGAGCTCTTTCACCAAATCCTTCAAAAGACATACAAGAATAATAAGCCAACCAACCCAAAACAACAATCGCCCTTCTTTACACAGACCCTCAATAGGCCAATACTTTCTACATGTCTCTCCTCAAACCTCGCGCCATCCTCATCGATGTTGTTCCGCCAAGAACCGATCCAAAGGTCGCGGAGCGCCGTCTCTTCGAATTGGAATCGCTCACGAGTACCTTCGGGGGAATCGTCGTGGTAAAACTCCTGCAAAAACGCGATCTCCCCAACTATCGCACCTACATCGGCCCTGGAAAAATCGACGAACTCATCGCCCTCGCCGTCCAAGAAAAAGCCACGCTCATCATCGTCAACAACTTGCTCAAGCCACGACAAATGTACGAGCTCGGCGAAAAATTACGCCCACACAAAATCCAAGCCTGGGATCGCGTCGATCTCATCCTTAAAATTTTCCAAAAACACGCCCAAACCATCGAAGCGAAATTGCAGATCAAGCTCGCCGCCATCGACCACATGGGTCCGCGCATCTTCGGTATGGGCATGGAGATGATGCAACAAGTCGGCGGCGTTGGTGTACGTGGCGGACAAGGCGAAACCAACACAGAGCTCATGAAACGTCATCTTACAAAAGAAGAAAGCCATATCAAAAAAGAACTCGAGCGCGTTGCCCGCACCCGTAAACTCCACCGCGATCGACGCGATCGCATCGGGCTCAAAACCATTTCCATCGTGGGCTACACAAACGCCGGCAAATCTTCTCTTCTCAACGCCCTCACCAAAAAAGGCGCCTACGTCGCCAACGAACTCTTCGCCACCCTCGACACCCGTGTGGGAAAGGTGTGGATTCCTTCATCCAAGACAACAACGTTTCCAATCGGGACCGACTCGATCCATCCCCCAACCCCCGTCCTCCTCTCCGACACCATCGGTTTCATTCAAGATCTCCCACCCCAACTCATCCAAGCCTTCCGCTCAACGCTGGACGAAACGATCGATGCCGATCTCATCCTCCACGTCATCGATGCAAGCGACCCTTATCTCACCCAAAAAATAGCCGAGGTCGAAGACATTCTTGCCCAGCTCAACCTACAAGACGCGCCTTCCATCTACATCTTCAACAAAATCGACAGCGTAAAACGCCTCGCCAGGGCCACACTCGGCAGGGCCTACAAATCCAAAACACCAGTCTTTGTTTCCGCGGTAAAAGGCCTTGGACTCGATGAACTCAAAGCAAAGATTGGAGAAAGGCTGGGAATTTGATACGGTCAGAACATGAACGCCCTCCAGGAACGTTTCGCCAAGCAACACCCTCCTCTCGTCGAGGCTATTTTGAAGCTAGCCAAGACGATCAAAGCGTACCCATCTGCCCGCGCCCTACTCGTCGGCGGCTTCGTCCGCGACATCCTCCTCGACCTCTCCCCCACCGATGCGGACGTAGAAGTCTACGGCGTAGAAGCAGACACGCTCGAAAAAATTCTCACCGATCTCTTTCCGGGCCGCGTAAACCTCGTCGGTCGCGCCTTTGGCGTGTTCAAAATCCCCGTCGATCAAGGCTACGAACTCGACGTTGCCCTTCCACGTCGTGAATCAAAAACCGGCACAGGCCACAAGGACTTTGCCGTCGTCGGTGATCCAATGCTCGATCCAAAAGAAGCCACACGTCGTCGCGACTTCACGGTGAACGCTATCCTGCTCGACCCACTCACCGGTGACATGATCGACCCTTGGCACGGTCAACAAGACCTAAAAGACGGTCTTCTTCGCATGGTCGACACCAACCGCTTTGGCGAAGATCCCCTCCGCATCTACCGCGCCGTACAATTCGCGGCTCGTTTTGAATTCACCATAGAAACAACCACCTTCGAACTTCTTCGCAGCATGGTTACCCAAGGAGAGCTCGCACACCTCCCCCCCGAACGCATCACCGAAGAATGGCGCAAGCTGTTACTCAAAGCCAAACGCCCATCAATCGGTCTCGAGCTCATGCGCGCCCTCGGCATCATCGAACGCGACTATCCCGAACTCCAAGCCATGATCGGCGTCGAACAAGATCCCGAATGGCATCCAGAAGGCGACGTCTGGACACACACCGTCATGTGCCTCGATGCCGCGGCTAAATTAGCTCAAACCGAAACGTTCAACGCTACAGAGCGCCTCCAAATCACCCTTGGCACCCTCTGCCACGACCTCGGAAAACCATCGACCACAGCCATCGCGCCCAAGCAAGGCGTCATGCGTATCCGCTCACTCGGTCACGAGGATGCTGGCGTGATTCCAACGGAAACGTTCTGTGCACGTCTACGCTTTGGTGAAGACGTGAATCAAGGCGCCATCGTAGGCGCGCGCGAGCACCTCAAACCAGGCATCCTTAACCGCGCCGCCAAAAAAGACGGCTGGACAGAAACCCAATACACCAACGCCGTACGCAAGCTCCTCAAACGCATCTACCCCGTTTCCTGGCGCGTCCTCGTAGCCATTTCCGAAGCCGATCACCGTGGTCGCACCCTCCCCGACGCCCAAGCCCCCGGCTACCCCGACAGCGAACGCCTAGCCAAAACCATCCGCAAACATCATCTCGACGAATCCCCCACCAAACCCCTCCTCTCAGGCGAAGACCTGGCGACACTCGGCATCTCACCCGGTCCAGAAATGGGTCGCATCATCCGCATCGTCGAAGACGCCCGAGATAAAGGCGACGTAATCAACAAAGACGAAGCAATAGAGACGGTGAAGCATCTGCTAAAAAAATAATCTCTATGGACATAGGTAAATCCACAGACTACATCCTTTCATTCCAAGCAAAAGGCATCCCTTTCCTGATGTCGGATCTTTTTGCACGAGGCTATGACGGCGTTGATGTACTAGACATATGGAAGGATGGTGTCTGGTCAGAATATTTCCCTATAGAAGCTTGCAAAAGATACGGACAAGCCGGGCTCGTCCTCTTTGGAGACGCCTCCAAATTTCAAGATCACATGCAGCAACTAGAACAAGCTCAAGTAAGTTGCGAGCAGCAGGCTCAAGAGCTTCTAAGGAACACAGCGTTCTCTCAAGCGGACCTATCTCGCCTATTTGAAGCCTGGTTAAACTTCCTTCGTCTCTATTTTTGCATAGGAATCGAATACACGGAACTCGCAGCGCAACAAAGCGAAAACTCAACCATCTCTACAAATCTCAAAAAACTTCAAGAAATAAAGAACCCTGTACGCGAATATCTAAATAAGAGCTACATCAACGAAGACAGTCACCTCAGCGTCCTCCTAAAGAGAGTCGGTGAACGCTTTCATCTAACCACGGAAGAGCTCTGGCAATACACGCTTGCCGAAGTGTTAAATGTATTTGAGCAAAATCGCGTAGCATCCGAAACGATAAAGGCGCGCACTCACACAGCTATCATACAGGCCGAGCATGGAGTTCTTAGCTATGCTTGGGGGAAAGAAGCGTTGGATGTCCTAAAGACATTCGAGAAGGTAGATGTAGACGAAGGAACAACACTGTCTGGAAACGTTGCTAATAAGCACCCGACCGCCATCCGAGGCCTCGTATCCATTATAAACGTAGACTACCAAGACTTTAGTGGCATGAACGCAAAAATGGCCGCTATGCCAGCGGGAGCCATTCTTATCGCGCAGACAACGGCCCCCGAACTCATGGTCGCCTGCAAAAAGGCAGCCGCCATCGTCACAGACCTAGGCGGCCTCATGTCACACGCCGCCATTGTCTCACGCGAGCTCAATATCCCCTGTTTGGTCGGCACTCGTCACGCCACCAAAACATTCAAAGACGGTGACCTCGTGGAAGTCGACACCCAAGCAGGCACCATCCGACGCGTTACTTAACCCCCACCAATCTCACCCCAAGCAGCACCTTTATCGGCAAAAACCGACTAACCAAGCGACGCATGGGTTTTGGAAGGGCGCTCAAACAGAACTCAAGGCAAATCAACGGCCAGACAGGAAGTGGGACGACGAAACCTCGCACGCCCGTGAGCGAATACACGCTTCGAAACCCTGCGCGTAAAAATAGGGCGTGCAGCTCACGGTTTGTGTACTCTTTGAGATGAAACCCTGTCGCCTCCTGATCAAAGTATTGAGAAATATCGTGAGGACCATTGAATCGGTGTGGTGTATTGCAGATGTACCGACCACCCGGTTTTAACGCGCGCAAAATATTCTGAAGCTGTTCAAACGCATCATCCGGATGGAGATGCTCCATGAGCTGATCGCTATAAACCAGATCTACAGACTCAGGCGGAACAGGCACGGAAAGACCGTCCGACAACACAAAAGCGACATTCGCAGGAACCACCCCCAACGCCATTGCGAACTCCTTGGAAACGTCCAAGGCAATAACCTCTTTCACGTGTGGAGCCATTGCACGGGCCAAGGCCAAGTTTCCAGCCCCAATCTCAAGCACCGTGAGCTCATGTGACAAAAACGGCCCCAACAAGCGCATAACCGCCCCCAAACGAACCTCATCTACGATCTTTGGATCGGTCTTCAAAAACGGCACCGCTCGATACAGCTCGTCATACAGCTCTCGATACAAACGCAACCGCTCTCCACGCGGAGCGCCTCGAAGAAGGGCGGCTAGCCGCCTCTCCAATTCGTAATGCATCTGCAGTTCCTCAGGCGAACGAGAGTCCTTCATAAACACGTAGGGGCGGGTTTCAAACCCGCCCCATCATGCATTTTTATTCCTCCACCACGATTCTACACGTAAGCCCAGGGCTCAAGTGATCGTGACATCCCCATTTTCCAACGTTCTTGAACTTAAATTCATACGTCTCCCCTGGTTTCACGTGACGACGCGCATCAAAGTCCTGATAAGCCGTATGCGATGGATGAGGATTCGAAGCGGGCCACATGTCTCCGTTACCAACGTTCGTGAAGCGAACGATCGTATTCTTTTTAATCGTGATCTGAGCAGGATTAAACCCATCCTGACTCATCTTCATCGTGACATACGTAGGTTCATCATCAGGCTTTGGTGCGACCGGTGGGGTAACAACGGGCGGCACCTGTCCTACGGTGCCCGTAGCTGGAGTAGGGACAACGGCATCAGGATTCGTCGCTGGCTGAGCCGGCTGCTGCACCGTGGACACAGGAGTAGGCGCGGCAGGCGCAGGAACTCGAGCCGTATCATCAGACCAACACCCAGCCCCCATGGAGGCTAAGACAACCATCAAGATAGCGATGCGTTTCATATAATTCCACGATAGCTCGCGAGCAAAAAACCAGCAAATCACCCCCCCCCTCTTATCAAGGCTCCGCGCATCCTTTGACGTCCCAATAAGACAACCTACTCACTCTTCTCTAGAATTTCCAACCGACGCTCGGTAGCGATACGTTCATCATTCAAGTGCTGCAGCTGATACTTCCCAAGCGATTCATGACTTTCAAGCGCTGCAAGCAGCATCTCCATGTATTCCTTCGCCGTTTGCAAACTCATCTCCGCTCGTTTCTCGCAGGTATACGTCATGATCGTAACCTCATCCTTCGCTTGATCAATCATAACGAATCCGCGTTGCACAACAAAATCTTCCTCACGATCCTTCATTTCAATACGCAACGGGGAAAGAAGAATCGTACCCTGAAGGGAGGCATGCCCCGGGAAAACCTGCATGGCTCCCAATTCACTCACAAGACTCACCGATTGAGCCTCCTCAGAAAATATTTCCGCTTCAGGAGTGCGAATCACGACGCGCATACATTAGCTGCCAGATTTGGCATGACGTTCGATAACTTCATCGATGGTACCCGCCATGTAGAAGTGTTGTTCAGCAATATGATCGTACTCACCCGCCAAGATCCCCTTAAATCCATGCACTGTGTCAGCGCGTGAGACAAGCTGCCCAGGCGTACCCGTAAACTGCTCTGCCACAAAGAAATTCTGCGTCAAAAAGCGCTGAATTTTACGCGCACGCGACACGACCTGCTTATCGGTTTCCGACAACTCATCCATACCCAAGATCGCAATCACATCTTGAAGCTCCTTATAGCGCTGCAACGTACGCTGCACGCTGTTTGCCACCTCATAATGCTCAGCACCCACCACTTCCTCCTTGAGCGCGGTCGACGTCGAATCAAGAGGATCAACCGCAGGATACAACCCCATCGAAGCTTGCTTACGCGAAAGGGTGATCGTGGCATCCAAATGCGCAAACGTGGTCGCAGGCGCTGGATCCGTTAAGTCATCGGCAGGCACATACACCGCCTGCACAGATGTGATCGAACCTTTCTTTGTCGACGTAATACGTTCCTGTAATTGCGCCATATCGGTCGCAAGCGTTGGCTGATAACCCACCGCCGATGGCAAGCGACCCAGCAACGCAGAAACCTCCGCACCAGCTTGCGTGAAGCGGAAAATGTTATCCACAAACATCAAGATATCCTTACCTTGATCGCGGAATTTCTCCGCCATAGTGAGACCAGAAAAAGCGACGCGCATACGAGCTCCCGGTGGTTCATTCATCTGACCGAACACCATGGCTACCTTATCGATAACACCGGACTCATGCATCTCTCGAATCAAATCGTTACCTTCACGCGTACGTTCACCAACACCAGCAAACACAGAATACCCTCCGTGAGCCATAGCCACATTATGGATAAGCTCTTGCATAATCACTGTTTTCCCCACACCAGCACCGCCGAAGAGGGCGATTTTTCCTCCTTTAATGAAGGGAACGAGCAGATCAATAACCTTAATCCCCGTTTCAAATACTTCAGATTTCCCACTTTGCTCAGCAAATGAAGGTGGGGCTGCATGGATAGAACGGCGTTCGATATTTTTTCCCTTCAACTCCCCTTTTCCGTCGATCGCATCACCCGTGACATTGAACACACGACCAAGAACGGCTTCCCCAACAGGCACACTAATAGGCGCAAGCGTATCTTCAACTTCCTGACCAGAAAAAATACCATCCGTTGAAGACATGGCGATAGCACGCACGACACCGGCACCCATGTGGGACTGGGTCTCAAGAACGAGAGGGGGGTTGGTTCC
>CAZLPD010000017.1:0-26330 GCA_964561355.1 uncultured Gammaproteobacteria bacterium | reverse complement strand
ACACGGTTGATTTTCGTCCAAACTACGATGGATCGCACGAGGAGCCAAAAGTTTTACCTTCCAAACTCCCGAACTTGTTGCTGAACGGGACGCTTGGTATCGCCGTGGGTATGGCGACGAACATTCCTCCACATAACTTAAGCGATTTGTGTGATGGAACGGTGGCGCTTATCGAGAACGAGGATATTACGATTGAGGAACTCATGAAGTATATCCCTGGCCCGGATTTTCCAACGGGCGGGATTATTTACGACACTAATGCGATTAAGGCGGCTTATGCCACTGGTCGTGGTGGTATCGTCATGCGCGGGAAGACGGAGATCATTGAAGAAAAATCGGGTTCATTCCAGATCATCATTAGCGAGTTACCGTATCAGGTGAACAAGGCACAATTGGTTGAAAAGATTGCGGAATTGGTGAATGAAAAGAAGCTTGAGGGCATTCGTGACTTGCGTGATGAATCGAACAAAGAAGGTGTTCGTATTGTGGTTGAGCTTAAGAAGGATGCATATCCAAAGAAGGTGCTCAACATGCTCTACAAGATGACGCAGTTGCAGGAAACGTTTCACGTGAATGCTCTGTGTTTGATTGATGGAATTCAGCCACGCATTTTGACGCTTAAGGGGTTATTGGAAGAGTATCTCGGCCATCGCAAAGAGGTGGTTCGTCGACGTACTCAATACGATCTTGATCGTGCGAAGGAACGGTTGCACATCTTGGAGGGGTTGCGCATTGCGCTTCTGCATATCGATGATGTGATTGCGACGATTAAGAAGTCCAAGGACAAGGACGAGGCTAAGGGAAACTTGATGAGCAAGTTTAAGCTCTCGGATATTCAATCAACGGCCATTCTTGAGATGCGCTTGCAACAGCTTGCGAACCTTGAACGATTGCGTGTTGAACAGGAATACGATGAGAAGATGAAGTTGATCGCTGAATTGGAATCCATCTTGGCATCGGTGAAGAAGATGCTTGCGATTATCAAAAAAGAAATTTTGGATTTGAAGGAGAAGTTTGGTGATGAACGTCGTACGACGATTGTGCCTCATCCAGTGGGCGAGTTCTCGATGGAGGACTTGGTGCCACAGGAAGAGACGATGGTGATGCTCACAACGGATGGATATATCAAGCGCATTCCGCCGGACACGTTCCGCACGCAAGCCCGTGGAGGCAAGGGCGTGATCGGGCTTGAGACGAAGGAGGAAGATTCGGTGAGCCAATTGTTTGCGACGAACACGCACACGGATGTGATGTTCTTCACGAGCCGTGGCCGCGTGTTCCGTTTGAAGGCGTACGAGATTCCACAGGGTTCGCGTACATCGAAAGGACAGGCTATTGTGAACTTCTTGCAGTTGGCGCCGGGTGAAAAGGTGACGGTGACGTTGCCAATGGATGACATGGATGATGCGAAGCATTTGGTGATGGTGACGAGCCGTGGAACGATCAAGAAATGTGAGATGGAGCAGTTTGAAAATGTGCGTCGCAGTGGTTTGATCGCTATTGGGTTGGATGAAGGTGATGAGCTTACGTGGGTGAAGCCATCGACGGGTGAGGATGACATTTCGCTCGTGTCGCGTGATGGGCAATCGATTCGCTTTAGTGAGAAGGATGTGCGCTCGATGGGTCGTACCGCGGCTGGTGTGCGTGGGATCAAGCTCAAGGCTGCTAGCGATTATGTGGTTGGAATGGATATCATCAACCCAACGCTTGCGGATAAGGGGCAATTGGAATTGTTCACGATTACGGAGAATGGTCTTGGAAAGCGCACAAATCTTCAAGAGTACAAGGTGCAAGGACGCGGAGGATCGGGTATTCACACCGCGAAGGTTACGGCGAAGACGGGTGGGGTTGTCGGTGCGTTTATCTCGAATAAAGATGATGACCGCGATCTTATCTTGATCTCGAAGAACGGGATTGTGATTCGTGTGCCATTCAAGTCTGTGCCATCACTTGGACGCGATACGCAGGGTGTACGCGTGATGCGATTTAAGGAGGCAGGGGATTTGGTGAGCAGTGTGGCGTTCGTCTAGAATATAGTACGTCTCGACGAGCATAGAGAAAGACGGGAATTGTTCCCGTCTTTTGGTATAAAAACATGAAACTCGCAAGAGGTGCGAGTAGAGGGGTGTTATGAGGATGTGGAGCCTGTTCTTAGATCAATCTCGAATCCCAGCCGATGGGCTGCGCAGACGATCGTGAGTCGTTCCTCTGAGGGGAGGCTTCGCCAGTTCTTCGTGTCTGCCGCGATTGAGCGGAGAATCTTGCGAAGAGCTTCACGGCCTTCGTCCCCACCCTCGTCGATGAGGAGATCGACCATGCTGGCGCTCAGTTTAAGGAACATCGGCCTGAGGTCGTCTACCATAGCAAGCCTTCTTTCTTGCGTGTTCTTTAGCATTTTTCCCCTATTCTTTCAAGCGTTGTCGTGCGTAGGGCTTCTTGCTAGGATTCGAGCATGATTGGATCTTTGCGTGGCCGCGTTGTCGAGAAGAGCTTAACCTGGGTTTTGTTAGAAGTTGGTGGTATTGGGTACAAGGTGTTTTTGTCGTCGAGCCTTTTGTCGGATGTGCGGGGAGAAGGGGAGACGTTTTTGTATATTCACGATCATATCCGCGAGGATGCTCGGGATTTGTATGGGTTTTTGACACTTGGTGACCTGGAACTGTTTCAACGATTGATTAATATATCTGGGATTGGGCCGAAGGCGGCGGCGAATATTCTTTCGCTTGGTGCCGAGGCGGTACGTGAGGCGATTCTGCAGGGCGATGTGACGCGGTTGAGCTCTGCGCCGGGTGTTGGCAAAAAAACCGCGCAGAAGATCATTTTGGAACTCAAGGGGCAATTGGTGGATGAGGCAGCGATGCCGTCAGGTGATGTGGAAGTAGTGGAGGCGTTGAAATCGCTTGGGTACAGCGCAAATGATGCGCGCGAGGCGTTGAAAGGAGTATCTGATGCGACGAAGGATGTGTCGGAACGTGTGCGTGAGGCGTTGAAGCAGTTGGCGAGATAGTCTAGAAACATGAAGACTCGCTTGCGCGAGTTTTTGAGAGAGGGGTGAGTGCGATCAAGGTGCGTCGAGGGACTCCATCATGACCCAGGCGATCATGTCTGCTCGGAAATCGGTTAAGGTGCTTGTTAGGCTTCCTCGAGTTTCATACATTGCTGAGCGGAGTTCCAGATACCGCCTGTCTTGAATACGCTCGAGGTCCTCCCCGGCATAGATCCTCCATCCTTGAATGTTCGGTTCGTCGACCCATTCCACTGAAACATGGAGTCCGCCTTCGGCCTCGAAGAAGATGTTGAGCGCGATGGAGATCTTCTCGTAGTGCTCCAGGCTGACGAACGGGTGGGGGTCCTTGAGGGTTTCTTCTTCGCGTTGTCCCTTAAGGAACCAGACACCGGCTCCGTCGTCTTCCTCCTCGAGCTCGAACGTGTACTTCCTCAGGATGAGCTCGATCAGCCGAATGATGTTCCCCGCGTTCTCCCTGGCCTGTTGGGGGAGTCTGTTGAGCCAAGCCTGTACGATGGTCGAGGTTAGACTGAACGCTTGCTTCATGTGCGCCTCCTGCCTGTACTTATAGGTTTTTGGTTGCGTTTGTCAATCGTTTTCGTCATGATGGCGGTATGACGCTTCGTGAAGAACATGACCGTATTCCTTGGGATGGATTAGCCTCCTCGATCCCGCAGGCGACGTTTTTGCAGTCGTGGGCGTGGGGGGAGGGGCAGGCGAAGCTTGGGAAAGTTGTGAAACGGTTTGTGTTTGAGGAGAACGGGGAGGTTTGTTTTTTTGCGCAGGCGATCGAGGAGAAGCGACGTGGATTGTCGTATTGGTTTGTGCCGGGAGGGCCGGTTTCCTTGAAAGAAGATGTGGATTTGTCTGCATGGTCCAGTGTTGTTGAGATGTTGCGTCGCACTCTGCTGAAGGGGCGAGCGGTTTTTTTACGTGTTGAGCCTTTTTTGTCTGAAGGGAGAGCGTGTCCATCAACTTGGATTCCAACGAAGTCATTCAATCCGGCGGTACATTGGATGATTGGCATGAATGGGAAGACCGAAGAGCAGATTTTGGCGGAGATGGAACAGAAGACTCGCTACAATGTGCGGCTTGGTGAACGTCAGGGAGTTGTGACTCGACTGACAACGGAGCCGAAGGACTTTGAAACGTTTTTGGCGCTTATGCACGAGATGGGCGCGCGAAATAAAATCACGGTGCATGGGGATGCGTATTTGCGGACCACGTTTTTTGCGATGGCGAAGCTTGGGGTTGCGAAGTTACGCGTGGCTGAACTGGAAGGGAAGATGCTGGCGGGAAGTGTTGAGGTTTCGTTTGGGGATACAGTGACGTATTTGCATGGAGCTTCATCTTCGACGATGCGTGATGTGAAGTCGCCGCAGGTGTTGCAGTGGCATGCGATTCAGGAGGCACGTCGTCATGGATACATCTGGTACGACTTTGGTGGGTGCAATCCGGTTGATGAGACGCGTCGTGAGTATAAAAAGTCGCTTGAAGGGGTGACGCGGTTTAAAGAGGGGTGGGGTGGAGGGCGCGTGGAGTTTGCGGGGACGTTTGTGGTGCCGAGGTTTACGTGGATGGCTAGGCTCTTTCGGTAGGCGCAAAAAAGAGCTTAGCTTCTTGCTGCGGAACTCGTTGTCTTATTGCTCTGTTCTTGGATTCCTCGAACAGTCCTCGCTAAGAAACTAAGTTTCTTTTCTTGCGCCTCACTTTTTTTGTCATCCTGAACGGAGTTCGACGTAGTGAAGGATCTCGTAGCCCTGTTCGGTATAAGAAATGAGAGGATAAAAAACACCCCAGCCGAGGCCGGGGTGTTTTTTGTTTGTGAGCGATTATTTCTTATCGCCGTTGCACATCTTGCAATCCTTCTTGTTGCAGTCACACTTTCCCTTGCAGCAGCCGCCTGGGCAGTTCATGAGGACCATGGAGCCGGCGCCGAGCCAGGCGATGGAGAGGGACATGACGAGGTAGACCAAGGCGAGCTCGATCTTCGCGAAAGAAAAACCTGTAGGACCAAAGCCAAAGTTGAGCGCTCCGCCGATGGCGATGGCCATCACGAGAGCAATGAGGTAGCCGGCGTGTTTGACGTGGAAACCAATGAGTACTGCGATTCCACCGAGGAATTCAATGAGGGCGGCGAGGTAGGCGAAGAGTGCTGGTGCTGGGAAGCCCATCTTGGCGACGCCGGCGGTAAATCCTTCCATGCCAGGCATTTGGCCAAATAATTTGCCGTAGCCGTGGTAAATAAATGCGACACCGAGCATGACGCGGAGGAGCAAAAGGCCCCAGTCTGCGCACTTTTCTTTGGAACAGTTCATCATAAGAGATGAGAATGATTAGAAGAATTAACTGGGGATATTGTAGCTTTTTGTGGGGGTGGGGAAAAGAATGGTGTCAAGGGCGGGTTTACGGGTTTATTTTTTGCTGCGGAACTCGTCAGTTATCGATCTGTCTTTGGATTCCTCGGACAGTCCTCGCTAAAAAATAAATCCGTAAACCCGCCCTTCCGGATTGGTGTAGGGGCGCATGGTATGCGCCCGGGCCCATCCACCCCTACACAAGATTGGGGATGTAGGACAGAATGGGGCGCATGACCTTGCTTCAGGTTCAGGGGCTTTGTAAGTCGTATGGGCTTCACCGTGTATTGGATGGGGTGGATTTTGTGGTGTCTGAGGGGCAGAAGATTGGGCTTATTGGTCGGAATGGCGCGGGAAAGTCTACGCTTTTACGGATTATCGTTGGATTTGAAGCGGCGGATGATGGGGAGATTATGCAGGCGCAGGGGTTGCGACTTGGATATCTTGAGCAGCATGAAGACTTTGCGGCAGGAGAGACGGTTTTGGCTTATCTTGAACGGGTGAGCGGGAAGGCGGAGTGGCAGTGCGCGAAGGTCGCGGCACAATTTCAGTTGAAGGGGGAGCGGTTGATGATGGCGGCGACGGCGCTTTCCGGCGGATATCAGATGCGTGTGAAGTTAGCGGCGGTGCTTTTGCATGAGCCGGATTTGCTTTTACTTGATGAGCCGACGAACTATCTCGATGTGCAGACGCAGTTGCTTTTGGAAGCGTGGTTGCGTGAGTATCGAGGGGCGTTTGTGATCGTGTCGCATGATCGAGAGTTTTTGAAGAACGTGTGTACAAGTACGGTTGAGATTGAGCGTGGGAAGGCGACAAGCTTTCCACAGGGTGTGGAAACATATTTGGCGTGGAAGGAAGAGCAGGTTCAGCTTAAGGAGCGGTTGAACAAGAATGTGGAGACGCAGCAAAAACACCTGCAAACGTTTATTGATCGTTTTCGTGCGAAGGCTTCTAAGGCGACGCAGGCTCAGTCAAAGATGAAGCAATTGGCACGTTTGCAGACGATTGAGATTGAACATCCGCTGAAGACGGTACGCATTCAGATTCCGCAGGTTGAGCATCGGACGACGTTTGCGCTGCGTACGTGTCGACTCGCCGTTGGATATGGTGAGCGTGTGGTGGCGCGCGCTCTTGATCTTGAGATTCAGCGTGGGGAACGTATTGCGTTAGTTGGAGAGAACGGGCAGGGAAAATCTACGTTTTTGAAGACGGCGGCGGGTGTGATCAAGCCGCTTGAGGGGACGTGTACGTGGAATAATCGTTTGAAGATTGGGTATTACGCCCAGCAAGTGCACGAGAGTCTGAATCCAAAGGATACGATCGATGTCTATTTGGAGCGGTTTACGGGGCCACTTGTTACGCGTGAGGATGTGCTTAGGATCGCGAGCAATTTTTTGTTTACGCAGGATGATCTTGGGAAGCAGGTGTCGGTGTTGAGCGGTGGGGAGAAGGCTCGACTGTGTCTTGCGGGGCTTTTGTTGTCGCGGCCAGACGTGTTGCTTTTGGATGAGCCGACAAACCATCTGGATATGGAGACGGTGGAAGCGCTCGCGGATTCGCTTACGCGTTGGAAGGGGACGATTGTGTTTGTGAGTCACAGTCGTACGTTTGTGCATGTGCTTGCAACGGCGCTTTTGAATGTAAACGAGGGGATGATCAAGCGTGATATTCGGACGTATGATGAGTATGTGGATGACATGCGATCGGAAGCGGGCGACTCGACGTTGAAGCGTGCCGAGGATCTTGAGGTTGAGGATGCGAAACGCACGAAACAGGAACGATATGAGCGCGTGCAATCGTTGAAGCGAGAAGTACGGAAAATTGAAAAACAGCTCGAAGAGTATTCGGCGAAGAAGGATCGGTATCTAAAACTGTTTGCCGAACGACCGATGGAAACCACGCCGGATCAGGCACGGGAATTCAATACGATTGAGACCGTCCTCGCTCATGCCGAGACGGAATGGATTCGGGTGCAGGGCGAGCTTGAGGAATTGACGCGCGGATCGGCGATTTATCTTTGAAACCCTGATTTAAGGTTGCGAACGTTGGTGTAGCCGCGTTCGAGGAATAGTTCGCAAGCGATCCCGCTTCGGCGACCGCTGGCGCAATAGCAGACGACAGGCGTGTCTTTGGGGATTTCGCCTTTGGAGATAATGAATTCGAGAGACTTGAGCGGGATGAGTTGCGCGCCTTCGATGTGTCCATCGTTCCATTCATCTTGTTCACGAACGTCGATGATCAAAAGATTGGGAACGGTTTTTTGTTCTTGAAGGAGCTCTTCTTGGTCCACGGTTTTGAGGTGAGGGGACGGGGCTTTTAAGGGGCAGGCGAACATAGGGTATGAAGATTATTTTTGTGTTCTTAGGGCTTGTTCCATTACTTGCCAGATCTCTCCGCGGCCTTGGCCTGTGATGCTGGAGTGGGGGATGAAGTTGATTTGTGGGTACGTTGATTCGAGCATGCGTTGCAGGTTGATGCTTTCGGAGTTGGAGAGTTTGTCGATTTTGTTGACGATGATGGCGACGGGAATTTTGCCGGAGGCGAGGTATTCGAGCATGTCGCGATCGAGGTCGGTGGGGCCGATGCGGGCGTCGATGATGAGGAGGACGAGGCAGAGTTGTTGCGCTTGCCAGAGATAGTCGCGCAGCATGCCGGCGAAGTCTTCGCGTTTAGCTTTGGAGGTTTTGGCGAAGCCGTAGCCGGGGAGATCGACCAAATAAAAACGACCATCGACATCGAATAGGTTGATGGTTTGGGTGCGGCCCGGCTCGGCACTCACGCGCGCAAGGCCTTTTTGGTTGGCGAGGGCGTTGAGGAGCGACGATTTTCCAACGTTTGAGCGGCCTACCATGGCGACATGGGGTTTGTTGCCTTGGGGGAGCTGCTCGAGATTGGTGGCGCTTTTTATGAACGTGGTCGTGGGCATAGGAGGATCGTGCGGGGTGAAACAGGAATCGTCAACGGGGGCCCAATCCTCGCGGCTCATGCGAGATGAGCTGTCAGGAGTGGGGGAGCGGCCGAACGGGCTGCTCCGAGGGAGGGGCGGTGGGGTGCGTTGGGGGCGGTCAGGCGGTGGCGGGCTGGCGGGGGCCGTTGCGGCGGTTGACTCCGTTGAGTCTGACGTTGACGGCTGAAGCCGTGTAGTTGGCGGGCACCTCGTGGTGCTCGATCCAGACTCCTGCCTCGGGGTCGTTCTTCGCGGTAAGCGCCGCGAAGATGATCCCTGCGAGCAGGATACAGAAGCTGACCACGAGGATGGCGGCGACAAGTGTAGCGAGCGACAAGGGACACCTCCAGGGATGCCGTCGGGGTTGAGCGACGGACGGAGTAACCTAGCATGTTTTTGGGGGTTTGTCCATCCTTTCTTGTTATTCATATTTAGGGATCGGTGGTTTTTTGGATGAATGAAGGGGTGCTGTGGTTGTGCGCGATGATTGTATTTCTGTGAAACAAAAAAAACAGCAGCTTTCGCTACTGTTTTTTGTGGTGGACCCTGTCGGGCTCGAACCGACCACCCCCTGCTTGCAAAGCAGGTGCTCTACCAAATGAGCTAAGGGCCCGTTTTATTTGCCGCTGCACTTTAGCAGGGGTTTAAAAAAAGTGCAATTGTTGGGTTTCTAGGAGTGTAACTACAATAATCAGGAGTTACTTATTGGGTAACTAACCCCGTTTTTATTGGAATGGTGGAGTGTCTTACTTCGCTGGATTGAGCGGTGGCTTTCCGCTTAGCACAGCAATGATGTTTTCTGCGGCGAGCTTGCTCATGGCTTGGCGGGCTTCGATGGTGGCGCTGGCGGTGTGGGGGGTGATGATGACGTTGTCGAAGGATTTGAGTTCTAGTTTGTCGGTGAGATCGCAGTCGATGGAGGGTTCGCATTCGAAGACGTCGAGGGCGGCACCGGCGATGCGTTTGGTGCGGAGGGCTCGGAGGAGGGCTTTTTCATCGACGACAGGACCGCGCGCTGTGTTGATGAGGAACGCGGTTTTTTTCATCAGCGCAAATTCGGCCACCGAGATCATGTGACGTGTGTCTGGTGTGAGGGGCACGTGAAGACTCACGACGTCGGCGCGTTGGAGGAGCTGTTCGAGGCTGGCTGGTTCGGCGCCTAGGGTTTTTTCTAGTTCTGGTTGGCGACGGTGATCTTCGTAGAGACATTTCATGCCGAGACCGAGTACCGCGCGGCGAGCGACGGAGCTTCCGATGCGTCCTGTGCCGACAATACCGAGGGTTTTTCCGCCGAGGTCGTTGCCCATGAGGAGTGTTGGCGACCAGCCTTTGTATTTTTTGGCACGAGCGAAGGCGTCGGATTCGACGAGTCGATGGGCGAGACCAAGCATGAGCATGATGGTGTGCTCGGCGACGGATTCGGCGACTTCTGGTGCTGGTGTGTTGGTGACAGCTATGCCGTGGCGCTTGGCGGCAGGTAGATCGATGTTGTCGAAACCTACGGCGTAGTTGCCGATGACCTTGAGCTTGGGTCCGGCGGCTTGCATTACTTCCTCGTCGATTTTATCGGTGAGGAGTGAGAGGAGGGCGTCGACATTTTTTACGCGCTTCAATAGCTCGGCGCGAGGGATGGCGTTGTCGCTCGTGTAGATATCAAGCGTGTGGCCGGCGGCTTTTAGCAGCTTAAGGCCGGCATCGGGGATTTGGCGGGTTACGAGGATTTTCATAGGGGTATGTGGATTGGATATGTTTTTCTTGCCTGCGGAACTCGCCTGCCTTCGGCAACGGATTTGTGCCTGCAGACCAGAAACGACCTTAACGGCACAAAATCCTGGCTCAGACAGTCCTCGTCAAGAAAAACATATCCAATCCACATTCGGGTTATTTGATGAGCATGAGATGTTTTGCTTCTTGTTTGATGGGAAAGAGGAGGATGTTGGCGGCGAGGAGGAGTAGGAGGAGTTTGGGGAGGGCGGTGGTTTGGGGGAAGAAGCGGTTGGCGATGAAAAGGGCGAGGGTGTTGTTCATGTAGATCATGCAGAGCGCGACTGTGAGGCGTTCGGAAGGGGTGCGCCAGTGGAGGGCGCGGTAGATGCCCCAAGTGAGGGCGCCCATCCAGAGGATAGCGATCACGAGTGCCACTGCGTCGTGGAGTTCCCAGTGCATGAGGGATGAACCGCCTGTGTCTGAGACGATGCCTACGATGAGGAGGCCGAAGGCGAGGACGGAAATGCCGCGCAAGGGTTCACTCCAGCGTTTTACAAAACGAGGTGCGCCTTTTTTGACGAGCATTGCCAATGAGAACGGCGCAACGATCGTGAGGGCGAGCGACCAGAACATCGACACGATGGGTATCGGGACGAATTGGCCGATAGTGAGTTTGAAGACGAGCGGGATGGTGAGTGGGGCGAGGAGGGAGGTGGTGGCGGTGACGACGAGGGCGAGTGAGGTGACGCCGCCGATGAAATCTGCGATGAGGGCGATGGTCATCCCCGTTGGAACGGATCCGAAGATGAGGAGCGCGAGGGCCCAGTCGTCTAGCCAGGGAATGTTGAAGAGATGTCCTAACGCCGCGGCTGGCATGTAGAGCGCGAGGGGCAGGATGAACAGCATGAACGCGTTCGACCAGAGCATGAGCTTGGTATCGCGCGCGTAGGCCGTGATTTCGTCGACGGAAAGGCGGAGACTTGAGGTGAAGAAGACGAGAATGAGGAGCTGTGTTGAAAACGCCTTGAGCGGACGGAATGGCTCGGGAATTACAAGACCGGCGACCATGGCGAGGAGGACGATGAGGATCTGGTTTTCTAAAAAGATGTGCTTCAATGTGCGCGCAAAGGACATGTTGTGAGCATCATACCGTGAGAAAGGGACGCGTGGTAGGATGGCTGAAGATATTTATGCTCAAACGCGCTTTTGTTTTTCTTTTTTCGCTAGCCTTGTTGTTTGGTGCTGCCTCGATGGTGCAGGCACAAGACCAGGAGGTGATTCGTTCGTTTGATGCGCGAGCTCACTTGGCTCAAGATCGTACGGTCACGATCGAAGAAAAGATCGCGTATGACTTTGGGTCAGGAACGCGACATGGGATTTTTCGGATGATTCCAGAGATCTACGATCGCAATGGAGGGAGTTATCGTTTACGTCTTCATGTGGATGGCGTGCAGATGGACGGGGCTGTTGTTCCATATACGGTTCAACCATCAGGGCGCTATGTTGAGATAAAAATTGGTGATCCGAATCGTGTCGTGCATGGATTGCACACGTATATGATTCGATATGCGACGGATCGATCTATCAATGATTTTGCCGATCACACTGAGTGGTATTGGAATGTGACGGGGACGGATTGGCCGGTGACGATTGAAAAAGCCTCCGTGTTGGTTGAAGCGCCCTCTTCTACGCGGCGACAATGTTTTGTTGGTGCGTTTGGCGTGCAGGAAGGGGCATGTGGGTGGCTCGAACAGGCGGATGGTGTTCGTGTCACCGCGACGAGGGTTCTTCCGCCTTATGAAGGGATGACGGTTGTGTTTGCGTTTCCGCAAGGAGGTTTTGTGACGCGGAGTGGGTGGTGGTATTTGATGCAATTTTTTGCTGATAATATTTGGCTAGGACTTCCGATCGTGACCTTTTTTCTCATGTGGGCTATTTGGTATCGATGGGGGAAGGAGCCGCGTGGTCGAGGGACGATCATTCCGCAGTACGAGGAGCCTCGTGCGTTGCCGCCAGGTCTTCAGTTGGCTCTTTTATCTCAACGTCTACCATCGCGCGCGGTGACAGCAACGATTTTAGATCTGGCACGGCGCGGATATTTGAAAGTGAAGTGGGGTGGAGAGGACGCATCGGATGTAGTCTTTATCCAAGAGAAGAAGGCTGATGGGGGAGTGCATACGTTTGAGAAGGAGATTTTAGCGGGACTTTTTGGTCCAACTCGAGTTATTGTTCGACCATCCGAGCTACGTGAAACGTTTTACGAGGTCATCGAAAAATCACGTCACGCGGCGTTTGGTGAGTTGCAGGCGTACAAGTGGCTTTTACGAGATCCTGTGTTTGCGCGCTCGCTTTGGATGTTTCTCGCGATAGGCGTTGCGGTTATCGGAATCGCCTTTTTTAACGCGTACCCTGTGCAGTTACTCGCGCTGCTCATGAGCGCATTCATTATCGCTGCGTTTGGATGGCAGATGCCACAGATGACGAAAGAGGGCGCGGTGGTTTGCGAGGAGATCGAAGGATTCAAGTTGTTTTTGTCGGTGACGGAAGAAAAACGTTTGGCATTTAGTGATGCGCCGGATAAGAAGCCGGAACAGTTCGCTCGGTTTTTGCCGGCGGCGGTGGCATTTGGAGTGGAGAAGATGTGGGCACGGCAGTTTGCGGACATGATGGTGCCGCCGCCTTCGTATATCGATGGAGCTTGGAATGGATGGAATGCTATGCAAATGGCGAATGCGATGAATGATCTACATCACTCCTCGGCTACGGGCTTGTATACGGCGCCTTCGTCGGCTGGGTCGGGAGGGTCGGGGTTTTCGGGGGGAGGGTCTGGGGGTGGGTTTGGAGGCGGAGGCGGGGGGAGTTGGTGAGCGAATGTTGGGCATTTTTTGCCCTGCGGAACTCGCCTGCCTTCGGCAACGGATTTGTGCCTGCAGACCAGAAACGACCTTAACGGCACGAAATCCTGGCTCAGACAGTCCTCGGTCAAAAAATGCCCAACATTCGCTCACCAATGAGATGGGGTGAGAGTGATGAGGTGGGGGTTGATTTTTTGGCTAAAACGTGGTATTCTCCGGTTGGGTAAGGTGGATGACCGCGCTGACTTCGGTCGGTGAGGAAAGTCCGAGCACCTCATGTATCGCAAGGTATATGATCGTGAGAGCAGTTAACGGCTGCCAGGTATACTGTTGACGGAAGGACACGTGCCCAACGTCTGCATAAACCTAGGGATAGTGCCACAGAGACAATACTAGCCGAATTTATTCGGTGAAAGGTGAAAAGTATCGCGAGGTCGCTACCTCCTTCGGGAGCAATGGTTTGGCCACACGATTCCTCTATTGGCAACAATAGAGCGTGGTAAACCCTCTCTGGTGCAAGAGCAAATCTTCGCGAGATGGATTCTGCCTTCGGGCAAGATTTATTCCAAGAAGAATGGTCGCTCGCTAGAGCCGTGCAGCGATGTACGGTCGAGAGAGATGGTCATCTACCCCGTAAAACGCTTTGCGTCACGGGGAGACAAAACTCGGCTTATAGCTTTGCCCAAACATACAAAACACCTCGGTGATCCGAGGTGTTTTGATATTTACGGGGTTAGTAGGCGCGACCGAGACCCATGCGATCTCGTACGAGTTTTATCTTTTGTTCGGCGAGGCCTCGAGCCTTGTTGCGGCCTGTGTTGAGGAGGCGTGTGAGCTCGGCGGGATCGGCGAGGTAGGAGTGGATTTTTTTGGAGATGGGTTCCATGTGGGCGATGACGACGTCGGCGAGGGCGGTCTTGAAATCGCCGTAGCCTTTGCCGGCGAAGGATTCCTCGATCGCTTCCATGGTTTGGCCGGTCATGTGGTGGTAGATCGTCATCAAGTTGGCGACGGCGGGTTTATTTACGGGGTCGAATTTTACACCTGGTTCGGTGTCGGTTACGGCCTTCATGATCTTTTTACGGATGGTGTCGGCGTCGTCAGTGAGGAGGATTTTGCTGAGGCCGGACGCGTCGCTCTTGCTCATCTTTTTGGTCGCGTCCTGCAGGCTCATGATGCGCGCGCCTTGTTTTTGGATGTAAAGCTGAGGAAGTGTGAAGGTTGGACCGAAGTGCTTGTTGAAGCGTTCCGCGAGGTCGCGGGTCAGCTCAACGTGCTGGGATTGGTCGTCGCCAACGGGGACGATGGTGGTGTCGTAGAGCAGGATGTCGGCGGCCATAAGGACGGGGTAGCTAAAGAGGCCGAGACCGACTTTGTCGCCGTATTTTTCGGACTTGTCTTTGTATTGTGTCATGCGCTCCATCTGTCCCATCTTGGCGATCGTGGAAAGCATCCAGGCGAGCTCGGCGTGTTCAGGGACTTCGCTTTGCACGTAGATCGTCGAACGCTCTGGATTTACGCCGATCGCGAGGTAGGTGGCGGCGACTTCGAGGATGCTGCGACGAAGGTCGGCAGGATCTTGGGGGACGGTGATGGCGTGAAGGTCGACGATACAAAAAAGACAGGGAAAGCGATGTTGAAGCTCGATCCACTGCTTGAGGGCGCCGATGTAGTTACCCATGTGGAGACCGCTTGTAGGTTGGACGCCGGAGAAGACGAGATCTTGCATAGTGCGGGGTGTGCGCGAATAGTCAGTAAAAAGTAGCTTATAAGGGGCGGTGTGTCACGTTTCTTGATGTGGTCATGTGTTTATGATGAGATCGTTGTGATTATGATCACTCTCGTAAAGCAGTTCTCTCGTGAAAAATCTCTTGTGTACTTCTGTATGTGGGATCGAAGTGATCGAGCGGGTTATTTGCGTTTTGCCGGTCATAGAGTCGCGCATAATCTTTTCTTGATGCCCGCGGCCGATGAGAAGGTGTCCGTTTATTATTCTAACGAGGAACTTGCCGAGCTCTTTCGGGAGATTGAGGCTCATTTTGCAGACAAACCAGAACATTGGTCGGAGATGGCCGATCATCTAGAGCGCGCTTGGAAGCATATCTCTGTTTATCTGGGCAAGAGTTTGGTCATTGATTCGCCAGAGACGTTTTTAGAATTTTTTGATCATCTTACGGATTGGTGGACAGCGATGACGGTGGCGTTTTTTATTCCTGACGTGCAGGGGATTGATGCGAGTGTACGTGAGGCCGCTTTGGGATATCGTGAGCGTGGAGAGAAGTATACGGAAATAGTGCACCATGCCATGGAGGTGTTTTGGCGCACCCATTTACCTGCCGATGTGCTGGATTTAGCCTTTGTTGTTACGCCTGAGGAGCTTGTTGCTCTTATACGCGAAGACATCTCCTCTCAAGATATCGAGTTTATTAGAGAGCGTCTGCGGGGGTATGGTTTGTTTGACGGGGTTGTTTATCCTGTCGAGCGTTTGCGACGGGTATTGCTTGAGTCCGGTATCGGTCTTGATGAAGGCGAGGTTGCTGAGCGTGTTGAATCTGTACGCGGCACGACGGCTCAGCCTGGACGAGTGAGCGGGCCGGCTCGTATCGTCATTAAGAAGGCGGATCTTGCTCGTGTGCAACCTGGAGATGTGATTGTGGCGGAGATGACGAATCCAGATTACGTGCCTTGGATGAAACAGGCTGCGGCGTTTGTGACGGATGAAGGAGGAATGACGTGTCATGCGGGGATTGTGGCGCGGGAGCTTGGCACGCCATGTGTTGTTGGAACGAAGATTGCCACGAAGGTGTTTAAGGATGGGGAGATGTTGGAGGTGGATGCGACGAATGGAATCGTGAAACGAATGTAATTCAAAAGACGAGCCTGGGCTCGTCTTTTGTTTGGTTTAGACCTCGATGATCACCGGAATGATCATGGGGCGTTGTTCGGTTTTGATGAAGAGGAACTCGCCGAGTTCGTCGCGGAGCTTGTCTTTGAGATAGGCGCCGTTGGGAGCGGATTTTGGTTCGGGCGAGGACATCTTGAGGATCGCGTTGGCTTTTTGGCGCGTCTGTTGGATGAGCTCTTGATGCTCTTTCATGTAGACGAAGCCGCGCGAGATGATGTCCGGCAAGGCTTGCGGTGCGCCTGTTTTGCCATCGATGACGGCGACCGCGATCACGACACCTTCGCTGGAAAGCTGTTGACGATCACGCAAGACGATTTGGTTGGTGTTGCCGACGCCGAGACCATCAACGAAGACGTAGTCGGTGACGACTTTTTTGTTGGTCAACATGCCGTTGCCGTGAATGTCGAACTCGAGGAGCTGACCATTATCGGCGATGAAGATGTTCTTTTCTGGAAAGCCATTTTCGACGGCGGTTTTGGCGTGGTCGCACAAGAAGGAGTAGTGACCTTCGATGGGGATCAAGTATTTTGGCTTGATCATATCGTGCATTTCCTTCAAGTCTTCCTGTTGTGCGTGACCACCGGCGTGGACGTCCATCATCTTGTAGTGAATGACGGTGGCGCCTTCGCGGTAAAGCGTATCTTTGACGCGTTGCACGGAGCGCTCGTTTCCAGGGATGACAGAGGACGAGAAGACCACTGTGTCGCCAGGTTCGATCGAGACAATTGGATGTTCACGATTGGCGATGCGCATGAGGGCAGCGCGTTCTTCGCCTTGGGCGCCCGTACAGATGACAGCCGTTTTTTCACGGGCATATTTGTGGATGTCCTTGGTTTCGATGAGTGTGCCTTTTTGAATATCCATGTAGCCAAGCTGCTGCGCGATCATGATGTTTGAGCGCATGGAGAAGCCTTCGATCGCGACTTTGCGACCCTGGCGTTCACAGGCTTTGATGATCTGCTGCACACGCGCGATCATGGACGCGAAGGTACCGATGATGACGCGACCTTTGGAGTTGGCGATGATCTCGTCGATGTTGTGTTGAATGTCGATTTCTGGAAGCTGTTTTCCAGGTTTGGAGGCGTTGGTTGAATCACACATCAAGGCGAGCACGTTGCGTTCACCAAGAGCTTTGATCTTTTCTGTTTCTTGAAGCGATTGTGAGCCTGGGCCCGCATCGAGCTTGAAGTCACCGGTGTGCACGACGATGCCACATGGTGTGCCGATGATGACACCCATGGAGGATGGAACCGAGTGCGAGACGCCGAAGAATTCGATTTTGAAGGCGCCGAGCTGGAGCACGTCGTTATAGGAAACGGAGTAGAGGTTGAGGGCGGCGGCGTTCTTGTGATCTTCTTGGCGTTTTTGGACGATGCCACAGGTAAGATCCGTCGCGAAGATTGGCGGGTTGCCAAGCATAGGCGCGAGGTGAGGGATACCACCGATGTGGTCGTAGTGTCCGTGGGTGATGATCACACCGCGGATGTTTTTTTCCTTGCCTTTTAGACAGGAGACGTTGGGCACGATGTAGTCGACGCCAGGCATGTCGTCATCAGGAAACTGAAGACCCATGTCGATGAGCAAGATATCGTTGCCGTATTCGAGCATCGTCATGTTGCGGCCGACTTCTTCGTTGCCACCAAGAACGGCGATGCGAAGGCGCTCGCTTTCCTTGTGGAGCACATCGTTGTCGACGCCGGTTTTGCGGAACGGTGTGTGTTTGAACGTGCTCATGCGAGGAGGGGCGCTGAACGCACCACCGCCCATAGGACCACGTTTGCGACGTTGGACTTCGTGACGGTCGCTCGTGCCACACTTTTCTTCTTTGGAAAAGCCCTGTTTAAGCGAGCCGCGTGTATCAAAATTGGCTCCGCCTTGTGGGGCGGGTGGACGTGGGGGAGCTGGGGGACGAAAATCCTGCGCCGGTTTTGCAAACGGTTTTGGATTTGGTTGCACAGGCCCATCAATGCGAGGGCGTTTTGGGCCGCCGCGCATAGGGCGACGAAATGGTCGGTGGCTGCCTGCACCGCGGAAGGAGCCCGCTGCGCCGGATCCGGATGGAGCGGGGGTAGGGGCTTTTGGTGGGTGAATTGGTTCTGACATATTTTTTAAGACAAACGTGCACTGACGATCGTGATTCGAACGCCAAAACACACTAAAATTTTTGGATAAACGAGTCGTCACACCCCTTTGGATCGAGGAGTGCTAGGAATGTGGAGTTGTCCTTTCCAGCATGGGATACGGACGAAATTGGCGAATACTCTTCTTCCAGGTTCGTTCCGTATGTCTGTCACGACTTTCGCTTGATCTAGAGGTTTTCTGGCTCAAGCGGGAGGCGTTCAGGCTGCTAATCAATGGCTACGATAGCAGAAACAGGTTGATTGGTCAATCGCTTGACCCGTGGGGGGAGATCCGTCATGATCCAGAGCATCTACGAGATATTCAGATGGGCACGTGGCGGAACTGGTAGACGCGCTGGCCTCAGAAGCCAGTGATCGCAAGGTCATGAGGGTTCGAGTCCCTCCGAGCCCACCACGTAAAAATCACACGTCATTGTGTGGTTTTTTTGTTGTGATTCACCTGGTACGCTAAGACGGCTTCGTCGTTCTTCTAATTGGAGGTCACAATTTGTGACCTCCAATTAGAAGGAATGTATCTTTGTCGTGAGTATGTTCTTGGTGACCCTTGACGGAGCTGGGTAAAATGTGGAACGGGGTATGAATGTATGAGCCAATTTCTCACGCCACTGGAACGTATTGAGAGTAAAATTTTCCTGTTTCGCGGTGTAAAAGTCATCATGGCTCAGGACCTAGCTCTCTTGTATGGTGTTAATACCAAGGTTTTGAACCAAGCGGTGCAGCGGAACAGGGAGCGATTTCCTGTCGATTTCATGTTTCAGTTAACAAAAGAAGAGGCGGAGTGTTTGAGGTCACAAATTGTGACCTCAAACTCGGAGAGGGGTGGTATTCGTTATGCGCCATATGTTTTTACTGAACAGGGCGTGGCGATGCTTTCGAGCGTTTTAAAGAGTGAGCGAGCTATTATGATAAATATTCAAATCATTCGTACGTTCACGAAGCTTCGTGATGCGATGCGGGAACATGAATCGCTGCGCTTTCAGTTGGAGGTTCTTGAGAAGCGCTTTGATGAGCAGTTCAGGGTTGTGTTTGATGCGCTTCGTCGGATTTTGGCGACGGATGATGAGCCGAGAACGGAAATAGGCTTCAGGGTTGATCATGAAGGTTCGTGACGGCGACTTTGTTTTTTGTTTGTGAATGTGGCTTATTTCCACTTCCAGCTTGTCATGAGATACCAATCGCTTGCGCGGAGGAGACGTTCGGAGGGGCGGCTGAGGTGCATGTTGTGGACGCCTTGGACGTTTTCTGAGAGGAGGTAGGCGTAGGCAGGGCGGAGGAGGAAGAGGGCGGGGGTTTGTTTGATGATGGTGGCCGAGAGCGTGCGTCGGGCTGCGTCGAGCGCTGCGGTCGAGGTAGCTGCTTTGGTAGCGTCGAGGGCTTGATCAATGTCGTGATCGGCTAGATTGGAAAGGTTGAGGCCTTGGTCGGTGGCATTATCGCTTTGCCAGAAGGCAGAGATGTCTTGCGTTGGTGGCAAGAGAACGTTCCAAAGCAAGACTTGGTAGTCGCGCTTTGTTGTCACTTGCTGAAGAAGTTCTCCTGGATCGTGGGTTTGAATGTCTACACGGACACCGATGAGGGACCAGCGGCGCTTGAGGAGTTCTGCAACCTTAATGAGATCGGCTTGGTTAGGGAGATCGATGGTCAGTGCGAGTTCTGTTGAGCTTACGTTCGTTGGTTTTGGTGCCGGGGTTGTTGAGCGGCTGTTGCGAGTTGTTGGGACAGGAGGGGCTTCGAAGACGCGCACGGACCCATCCGTTGGCAAGCGCCAGCCGAGGGTGTTGAGGAGAATACGCGCTCCATCGATGTCGCTTGTACGCGTCGAACTCGCTTCCATGAAGGGGAATGGGGAATCGACCACGCGCGCATTATTGCCGATGAGTTCTTGGAGCTCGTTTCGATCCACGGCTAAGTTTAATGCTTGGCGAAGACGAATGTCCTTAAGCAGGGGATTTTTTACATTGAAAAACGCCACGGTTTCTTGCGGGAGTTCGATGGTCGCACTTTGGATGTTGCCGTGTTTGAGATCGGCGACGTCTTTCCAGGGGACGAAGGCGACGGCATCGACTTGTTTATTCTGGAGAGCGGCTTGCGCTTGGGCGCGATCGGTGTAGAAACGAAATTGCCAGCTGTCGAGGTAGGGCGCTTGGCCATAATAGCCGGGGAATTTGCTGAGCTTGAAGCTCGCAATGTTGCCTTTTTGATCGCGCTTGAAGGATTCGAGTTGGTAGGGACCGGAGCCGATGGGTTTGAGGTTGGCTTCGGCGAGACCGGCGGTTGGACCTTGGACGTCTTCCCAAATGTGCGCGGGAAGAATGCCAAGCGTGAGATTCATGAGGAGGTTGGGGTCGGGTTGGTCGAGATGAAATTGGACGGTCTCGTCGTCTACGCGGATGGGTTCGACGTGCTTGAAGTTGCTGGAAACAGGGCTCCGCCAGCTAGCATCGCGAGCGGTTTCATATGTGAACACCACATCACGAGCGGTGACTTGTACGCCGTCTTGGAAGCGAGCGTCCTTTCGAAGAGAGACTTCGAGCGTTTTGCCGTCCGGGCTCCAGTGATAGCGCTCGACGAGGTCTGGCACGGGTTCGAGGGATTCGTTGACGCGGAATAACCCTGAATAGATAAGGGTGCAGAGGTCGCGGTCTACGTCATTCAAGGGGGCGTAGAGGGGATTGATGAGTTTTGGTGTTCCGATCACGGCTTCCGTGAGTGTGCCGCCCGAGGTCGGAACGGTCATGAGATGAGGGCGCGAAAGTAAGAAGCCCCCTAACCCGAGACAGAGGATGCTGACAAGAACACTGCCCCAGAAGAGCTGGCGTTCTTTGGCGGAGAAGATGTGGTTGAGAAACCGTAATTTTTGTAAACGGGTTCGTGTTGAGGGTTCTTTGATCGCTAATACGAGCGCGTGGTCGTGATGCGCTTCAGGCTTGAACTCTTTGGAACCGGGGTTCCCTTGCTGCCAGAAGAACAGGCGCTGCCACCACGTACGCATCTTGGAAATCAAAGAAGACATGAGGGTACTATAAACACAAAACCCAAAAGGCAGAAACCAGGGGACCGTTTTTTCTTGGTTTTTAGGCCAAGATGAGGTTTAGGATGGCGGTGGCGAAAAAGAGGACGGAAATGGCAATTGTTGCGTAAAATAAGCCTTTTTCCAGGCCACGTTTGGTGCGGAATACGTTGCCATCGCCTCCAAAAGCCATGCCGAGGCCGGAGCTACGTTGCTGCAAGAGAATAGCCACGCACATGAGGACGGAGAGGATGATCATGGCTACGGCGAGGATGGTTTGTCTCATATTGGTGGTGACGATAGCGAAAAAGAGGGGGTGGGTCAATGACTTCCGCGTGATGGTGGGCGATTTTGTGCCTGCGGAACTTGCCTCCTCCGCTTGCTAGCGGGGAACGAATTTGTGCCTGCAGACCGGTAACGACCGCAACGGCACGAAATTCTGGCTCAAACAGTCCTCGTCACAAAATCGCCCACCATCACGCGAAATCATGTGAGGGTAGGAAGGGGGAAGGGAGCTCGTATGCTATACTTGCGGTGGATATGCCCTTTCGGCTTTTTGCGCGTGTGTCGGGGTGGAAGATCATTCAATGGATGATCGTGGGGTTTTTTGTGGCGTTGATTGGGTGGTTTTTGTTTACGTTTGTGCGGTATTATCGTGCGATTCGTTCGGGGGAGGCGAATCCGCTTTTGGATCAGCGGTTGCAGGCCTCGATCAGCTCTCAGCTTGCGAATGCGCATGTGACGGATGAGGATCTTACGCGGTTGCAGCCACCTTCGGCGCCTGCGTTTGGGAGTCCGGCGGCGAAGGTGGTGGTGGTTGAGTTCCTGGATTTTGGTTGTCCGTATTCGCATGATGCGTTTTTGGCGGTGCGAGAGGTGATGCAGAAATACAAGGATCGTGTGTATTTTATTGCGCGTGATTTTCCTGTTGATGAGCTGCATCCTCGTGCAACGGCCGCGGCGTTGGCTGGACGATGTGCGCAGGAACAGGGTTTTTACTGGCCTTATCACGATAAATTGTTCAGTAATCAGGAGCATCAAGAGGATGAGGACTTGCGTCGCTATGCGCAGGAGGTTGGTATGAGCGTGCCTTCGTTCGATGCTTGTGTTCGCGAGAAGCGATATGTGGACCGTGTTCAATCCGATTCGGCAGATGGGCTACGAGCCGGTGTTGAGGGGACGCCCACTTTCTTTTTTAACGGTATTCGGGTGCAAGGAGCGATGGATGCGAAGACGTTTGAGTTTATTTTGAAACAGTTTTTGTCTCGGAGTTAGGTATTGGTCTTGCCCCTTGTGGCAAAAGGTGATAGTGTCGCCGCCAACATGCCTAAACGCTCTACTTTCCCCGTGCGCTCTGGTTTGGAGAGATCGGCCATCTCCATCAAAGGAGCCCGCGTGCATAATTTGAAGAACATTTCGATTGATCTCCCAAAAGGGGCGTTCATCGTGGTGACGGGGCTCTCTGGTTCGGGAAAATCTTCTTTGGCTTTTGATACCATTCACGCCGAAGGACAGCGACGCTACATGGAGAGTCTCTCCTCCTACGCGCGTCAGTTTTTGGAGTTGCAGGATAAACCGGATGTCGATGAGATTACCGGTCTTTCGCCTACGATTGCGATTGATCAGAAGTCTGCTTCCAATAATCCGCGTTCTACGGTTGGTACGGTGACGGAGATTTATGATTTTTTGCGCATCCTGTTTTCCCGTGCTGGTCGAGCGCACTGTGTTGCGTGTGGCGCGCCGGTCATGGAACAGCCACCGCGAGCGATTGCGGAAAAGATTTTGAGTCTGACGCATTCCTCGCCCGTGATTTTGCTTGCGCCGATGGTGCGTGACCAGAAAGGTGAGCATAAAGTCGTGCTCCAAGCAGCACGTAACGCGGGATATCGCGAGGTGCGCTTTGATGGAACGTTGGTTGATATCGATGAGCTCGTGCGTACACGTATCGACAAGACGAAGGAGCATACGATTGAAGTGGTTGTGACAAAGCTTGATCAAAACACGAGCATGGTACTTGAGTCGTTGCTTGAATCGGTGAAGCAGGCGCTTGAACTCGGGAACGGATTGGTGACGGCGCTTGTTGAGGCTACAACGGAAGACATGCTGTTTTCGCAGTCGTTGTTTTGTGCGGCGTGTAATGTTTCGTTACCTACCCTTGAGCCACGATTGTTCTCCTTTAACTCGCCTCACGGTGCTTGTCCTGGGTGTACGGGGTTGGGTACGAAGCTTGTTCTTGAACCTGACTTGGTGATTCCAAACAAACGTTTGACGATCGCTCAGGGTGCGATCAAGCCCCTTACGCGTATTGCGGGAAACCAGAATGGGCAACTTAAGTTGCTCGAGAAGGTTGGTGAGAAGCATGGGTTTTCGGTGCATGAACCGGTGTCGAGTTTTTCGGCGAAGGCGCTCCGTGTGCTTATGGATGGCACGGGTGATGTTGTGTACGACGTGGATGGAAAGGCGCTTTGCTTCCGCGGTATCGTTGCGATGTTGGAAGAGAAATATAAAGATACGGATTCGGAATACGTGCAGAAGGAGATTGAGGCGTACATGCGTGTGCTGACATGTCCGGTGTGTCAGGGGCAGCGATTGCGTCCGGAGAGCTTGGCGGTGACGATTGCGGATCGATCGATTGCGTCGATTGTTGGCGTACCGCTGGATGAATCGGTGAAGTTCTTTTTGGGATTAGGACGAGGACCTGTGAAGGTGCGTCCTTCCAAGATTGCGCGCATCAAGGCAACGAAAGAGGTTGATTCGCAAGGCTTTACGGAGCGTGAACGTTTGGTGGTGGATCAGATTTCGACGGAAATTGTGCGTCGTTTGCAGAACTTGATCGACGTGGGTCTCAACTATCTTACGCTTGATCGTTCGGCGATGTCGTTGTCCGGTGGTGAAGCACAGCGTGTGCGTTTGGCGGCGCAGCTTGGTTCGGAATTGTCCGGCGTCATCTATATTTTGGATGAACCTTCGATTGGGTTGCACTCACGTGATAACGATAAATTGATTGCGACAATTAAACGATTGCGCGACTTAGGAAACACGGTGATCGTGGTTGAGCACGACGAGGCGATTATTCAGGCGGCGGATTATGTGGTGGATGTTGGGCCTGGAGCGGGGGAATACGGTGGAGAGATTATCGCGGAAGGAACGCTTGCCGAGATCAAGCGCTCGAAGGAGTCGCTTACGGGGGCGTATCTTAGCGGTCGACAGTCGATTGCGCGTCCAAAGGTGCGTCGCAAGGGAAACGGCAAGGCGCTTGTGATTAAGGGGGCGACCGCGTTTAACCTCAAAAACGTTGAAGCGAAGATTCCGCTGGGACGATTTGTGTGTGTGACGGGTGTGTCGGGTTCCGGAAAATCTACGCTTGTGTTGGATATTTTGGGACGTGCGCTTTCGGCTCACTTTTACGGTGCCAAAGATCCGGTGGCTGCGCATACGAGCATCGATGGGATTGGGTTTCTTGATAAGATCGTGTCGGTTGATCAATCGCCGATTGGGCGAACGCCACGTTCGAATCCAGCCACGTACACGGGATTGTTTACGATCATTCGTGATTTGTTTACGGAGATTCCTGAGGCGAAGATGCGTGGATTTGATGCCGGTAAATTCTCCTTCAACGTGAAGGGTGGAGGACGATGTGAACCGTGTGGTGGCGATGGATATGTGCAGATTTCGATGCAGTTTTTGCCGGATGTGTACGTGGAATGCTCGGAATGTCACGGCCGTCGGTACAATTCCGAAGCGCTTGAAATTCACTGGCGCGGCAAGAACATCGCGGATATTTTGGACATGACAGTGGAAGAGGCGCGTCGCTTCTTTGTGGATCAGCCGCTTATCTACGACAAGTTATCAGTGTTGCATGAGGTTGGGCTTGGATATGTGAAGCTCGGACAGCCGGCTACTACGCTTTCCGGTGGTGAGGCGCAACGTGTGAAGTTATCGACAGAGCTTTCGCGCCGCGCTACAGGGAAGACGCTCTACATTCTTGATGAGCCAACGACGGGGCTGCACTTCGATGATATTAAGCGATTGCTTATCGTCCTCAACGCGCTTGTCGATAAAGGAAATACGATCCTTGTGATCGAGCACAACATGGATATCATTAAGTCGTCCGACTGGGTGATTGATGTAGGACCTGAAGGTGGTGTCTATGGTGGAGAGATTGTGGCGCAAGGCACGCCGGAAGATGTGGCGAAGGTGAAGGGAAGTTGGACGGGGAAGTATTTAAAGGAGGCGTTGTAGTGCGGCTAGGACAGCGGGCTTTTTCTTGCCTGCGGAACTCGTCAGCTCAACGATCAGTCCTTGGATTTCTCAGGCAGTCCTCGTCCAGAAAAAGCCTGCCGTCCTAGCCCGGGTGGGTGAAAGGGGTGGCTCTTGACGGTTTGGCTTAGTTTGGCTATTCTTGGCCCATCATTTATATGGCAGACGCATTGAAATTACCCGCGGTTATTGAACCCGCGCAGATCCAGACTGGAATGACCGTCCGCATTCACCAGAAAATTAAGGATCTTAACGCAAAAGGCGAAGAACGCGAGCGCGTTCAGGTCTTTGAAGGTATGGTATTGGCTGTTGGTGGTACGGGGGTTAGTAAGACCTTTACCGTCCGCAAGGTGGCTGATGGGATTGGTGTTGAGCGTATTTACCCACTCACCTCGCCTATCATCGCTAAGATTGAGCTCATGCGCATGGTGAAGGTCCGCCGCAACAACATCGCGTTTGTGCGTGAATCGAAGAAGCGCTTGAAGGAAGTGAAGAATGTGACGCTTCGTACGGTGAAGGCAAAGGCGTAATTATCACGAGATACAAAAGAACGGGAATGGCCCGTTCTTTTTTGTTGTTGAGAAGTTCCGGCAAGCACATGGTGATTTTTTGCCTGCGGAACTCGTCAACTTATCGATAGACCTTTGGATTCCTCAAGCAGTCCTCGTCTAAAAATCACCATGTGCTTGCAGGAACGTGATTACTATTTCAGTTGCTTGAGCAACTCGTACGGAACGGCTTTGAAGGCGAAGAGGAAGGCGGTGTAGACGAGGGCACCGATGAGGATGAGGGGAATGAGAGGGAATGATGCTAGCGCTAGGAGGGTGAGGGCCATGAGGCTGGCGCTGAGCCAGGCGACGATGAGGGGGCGCGGTTCGAAGCCTAGGCGAGTCACTCGCGATGCTACGACGTATGAGCCAATCGTTACCGCTACCTCTGACGCGACCGTGAGCCAGGCAGCTGCTTGCATGCCGAAGGATGGAATGAAGAGGATATAGCCCGCAAAGATACCGATGGCTGTTGCGATGTAGATGGGAAGCATCTTGCGTTGGGCTTGAATGGCTACCACGACGTGGGCGTAGATGACATTGATGAAGATGATGCCTGTGGCGATGATCAGTACGCGAAGGATAGGTCCAGA
>CAZLPD010000016.1:0-26753 GCA_964561355.1 uncultured Gammaproteobacteria bacterium | reverse complement strand
ATGGCGGGTCGGAAGGGATTCGAACCCTCGATCTTCTCCGTGACAGGGAGACGTGTTAACCGGGCTACACCACCGACCCATATGTCCTTTTTTACGAAGCGACGCTATCCTAGCAAGAGTTAAGTCTCGTGACAAGCCCTCCCTCCCCTTTTTCTATGTTCGCCCTCATCCGTCACGGCGCCTACCAAGGCTACCCCGATCACCTAAGCGACGCCGGCCGGATCACGATTGAATTCCTGGCAAAAAACCTCAATATTTTAGGCCCCTGGACGTCTCTACGAACCTCCCCAAAGATCCGTACCCAAGAAACCGCTGCCATCATCGCCAAAGCCCTAAACCTCCCCATTATTACGGACGAAACCCTGCTTGAAGACGGCGATCCGCAGCCCTGGCTTCCTCCAAACGCCCCCAACGGAACCCTCCTCGTCACCCACGCCCCGACCATCCGCCGGGTTGCCTCGCGCTGGCTCCAAGCCCTAGACCTCCCAGAATACCAACCGCTCGACGTGGGCACCGCCCTCATCATCGACCCGGAGGAGCTGAGCGCGAGACTCGTAGGCACTACCTAGATCGTCCGTACCTCCACCAAGTTCACCATCCCCGACTTCCCAAGCGGCTCCCCTGCCACAATGATCACCTGATCACCGATTTTCAATTCTTCGCGTTCACAAAGCATAGCGATCGCCCCGTTGATGAGCGCTGGCACCGTGGAAGATTCCGGCACGACAATCGGAAGGACACCCCACGAAAGATACAGCTGATGTGCCACCCGCTCATGCGTCGTGACGGCAAAGATCGGCACCTCAGGACGTTCGCGCGAAACAAACCGCACTGCCTGGCCCGAGAGTGACGCTACAATGATTGCCTTCGCGCTCGAAGCCACCGCGAGCACACTCGCCACGTTCGTCATAATCTCCTCCTGATTCCGCGTCGCCCGAACCTGCGCCTTCACATCATCGTACACACTCCCCTCCACCTCGCAGATAGCAGCTGTCATCGCCTCGACCGCTTCAAGTGGATACTTCCCCGTCGTCGTCTCACCAGAAAGCATGGTCGCATCAGCATGATCAATCACAGCGTTAGCGATATCCGAAACCTCGGCACGTGTTGGGCGTGGGTTGCGAATCATAGAATCCAACATTTGCGTTGCCACCACGACAGGCTTGGCTGCTTTTAAGCACGTAGCAACGATCTGCTTTTGCATCATCGGCACCTTTTCAACCGCTGTCTCGATCCCTAAATCTCCACGCGCCACCATAATCCCATCGAACGCCGCCACAATCTCCTCAAGATGCTCGATGGCCTCCGCCTTCTCCACCTTCGCCATCACACGAATAACCGGCTCATGCGGCAATCCAGCCTCTTCCTCGTATCGATGAATGAGCTCGCGCACCTCTTTCACGTCATCTGGCGAGCGCACAAACGAAAGCGCCACCCAGTCCACTCGTTGACCAACACCAAAGCGAAGATCCTCGCGATCCTTTTCCGTGAGCGAGGAAATCGGCAACTCCGCCCCAGGAAGATTGAGACCCTTGTGATTGAGAAGCTGCCCACCATGCACGATCCGTGTCGAAATTTCCTGGCCATCCACCGATAAAACCTCAGCCTCAAGCAACCCATCATCCATCAAAATACGTTGCCCAACCGTCACATGCGCGTGCAAATCAGCGTAGTCAACCTGAATATGCGCAGCATCATTGGCGTCCGTCGTAAACACAACCTCCTCACCATCCTTAAGAGCAACGCTCGCTTCCGGAACATTTGCCACGCGAATCTTTGGACCCTGTAAGTCCTGAAGAATCGTAAGCGGCTCTTTAAGCGTTGCGGAAACCGCACGAATATTCTGAATGTACTCTGCGTGCGTTTCGTGCGACCCGTGCGAAAAGTTCAATCGACACACATTCATCCCCGCCTTCGCAAGCTTCGTCAACATCTCAACCGAACCAGAGGCTGGACCGATAGTCGCAATGATCTTTGTGCGCTTTTGCATAGGCCCCCATGATAGCGCATGCGCAAGCCAAACTCTACTCACGCGATGGCCGCTCATCGAGCGTCACATCCACCATTTTTTCCTTTCCCTTCTCAACAATCTTGAGATGCAATACATCCCCCGGCAAACAACGCTCGATAAAAGACGAAAGCGTCTGCGCGCCTTCCAGCTTCGTCCCATTCACTTCCAAAATAAGATCGTTTTCAACCAACCCAGCCTTGTCAGCGGGCGATCCTTTCACCACCGCCACGTCCTGATCACGCTCTCCACCCAAGACAAGAGCACCGTAGGAATATGCAAGATGATTCTGCTTAGCAAGCTCCTCATCCACAGACAAAAACCGCACGCCAAGCCAGGCACGCACGATTCTCCCATGCGCCTGCACGCTCGTCACAGCACGCTTCACCGCATTCGCCGGCAACGCAAACCCGAGCGACTGAGCCGTTTGCGACACAGCCGTGTTCACACCAATAACTTCGCCATTCAAATCAACAAGCGGACCGCCCGAGTTCCCCGGATTAATCGCCGCATCCGTCTGAATCGCGGATTCAATCACCTCCGTATTCGAGAAACTGTTTCCCGCCACCACGCGACGATTAAGCCCAGACACAACCCCCTTGGTCACCGTATTCTGAAACTCATCCAACGTATTTCCAATCGCCACCACCGTTTGACCAATGCGCAAACGATCACTATCCCCTAGCGACAGAAACGGAACCTGCTTGATATCTACCTTGAGAATCGCAATGTCCAACACAGGATCCACCGCCAGAATCTTGGCAGGATACGTTTTCTGATCCTGCGTCACAACCGTATATTCAGCCGCTTTATCGCGGACCACATGCCCATTCGTCACAACCATCCCATCTGCGGACACAAAAAATCCCGAACCGCCTCCAATCTCCCGACGCTCCTTCTTAAGAACCCCTGAACCACGACCAAGCGGAACAACGGAGCCACCAAAAAGATTTTCAAACGGATCCGCCACCATACGATGCCCAACCGCAACCTCCTTTGTAATACGAATGGAGACGACCGCGCGAGATGTACGCGCCACAACGTCCAATAAACCATCCTCCGCCTGTCGAGAAACACCCTGCTTCCATTCGGCTACAAACGGCCCCTTCTCGATCCAGGAGCGAAGCGCGGGCACATGTGCCGCCGCATACGGCATCCACGCAGGAGCAAATACAAGCACAACAGCGCTCGAAAGAACGCCAAGACATAGCGATCCCACAAAGACAAAAGAAGGGCGCGAAAAGGGCGGCATAGACAAAAATCTAATAGGTAGATTAACTCTTCTTTCCCACTTTCTTCAAACCACGCTTGCCGGAAGTTAAAAGATGATGAAGCTCCTCCTCAAACGTCTCCACATCCTCAAATGAACGGTACACCGAAGCAAAACGAATGTACGCAATCTTATCAAACGCTTTCAACTCTTGCATGACGATCTCTCCAATATCAGAGCTACGAATTTCCATGTTCTTACGACGCTGAATGGCGCGCTCAATCGAGTGAATCAGCGTACGAAAATCCGTCTCCGTATACGAACGCTTTTCCAGCGCTTTGCGCAAACCTCGCTCGATATTCTCGCGAGCATACGCCTCACGCCGACCATCGCGCTTCACAACCGTCAAATCCAACAATTCCACCTCTTCTGAGGTGGAAAATCGGTATTCGCATTGATCACACTCACGACGTCGACGAACCGACGTTCCATCAAGAGCCAGACGTGAATCGACTACGCGCGTGTCAGGGTGACTGCAAACAGGACAATGCATAGACGATAGTTGGAACTACATCATCTTCTTGCGAATGAAGGCTGGGATCTCGAGATCCTCCTCTTCGCTAGAGCTAGAAGCTGGCGCGGAAGGAGTCTGAGGCTTCATAACAGGTGGTGCAACCGGCGCCATACGAGAAGGCTGTGGCTGCATCGGAGCGTACTGCGGCGCTGCTACGTGTGGTTGATGAAGGGCAGGCTGAGCAACCACCGGTGGCTGAGGCTCTGGCTGCGGAGCATACATCGGCTGGGGAGCTTGCTGCTGCTGCACAACTGGAGGCTGTGGTTGAGGTTGATAAACTGGCGCCGGTGACTGTTGCGGCTGCTGCTGCACAACGGGAGGCTGTGGCTGCGCAACCATTGGTCGGCTCGGAGCTTGAAAAGACACGCGCTCAAGAGGTTCAGGCGCCATCATTGGAGTCGAAGAACGAGCGTTCGCGGCAGACACGCTTCCAGAGGTAAACGCGATCTTTGGCTTAGGCGCAGCTGGGCGAGAATCAAATCCGGTAGCGATAACGGTTACCTTCACCTCATCCTTCATGCTTTCATCAATAATCGCACCAAAAATCACACGAGCCTGAGGATCCGCAGATTGGGTAATAACCTTGGCAGCCTCCGATACCTCGTACATGCCCAAGTTAGAACCACCAGTAATCGTAAACAAAATACCCTTAGCTCCATCGATCGATACTTCCAAAAGAGGTGAAGCAATGGCGGCCTTAGCAGCATCAGCGGCGCGGTTATCGCCGTGTCCGTGACCAATACCCATCAAAGCCGACCCACGGTTCGACATGATCGAACGTACATCAGCAAAATCCACGTTGATAAGACCAGGAACGGTGATGAGCTCCGAAATACCCTGCACACCCTGGCGCAACACATCGTCCACCATCTCAAACGCATCCACCAAAGATGTCTTACGATCGATAATCTGCAAAATACGATCGTTTGGAATCGTGATAATCGTATCAACTTGAGATGCCAATTTTTCGTAAGCCGCATCAGCAATCGCTTTGCGCTGTGCACCCTCAAAGGCAAAAGGACGAGTGACTACGGCCACGGTAAGTGCTCCGAGATCCTTGGCGACGCTAGCGATAAACGGCGAAGCTCCAGAACCAGTTCCACCACCAAGTCCACACGTAATAAACACCATGTCGGACCCCTTGAGCGCTTCACGAATCTCGTTCTGCGCTTCTTCAGCTGCACGCATCCCCATTTCTGGATCCATGCCCGCACCCAATCCACGCGTGCTCGTCTTTCCGATGTGAAGCTTTTGCTGGGCCTGCGAATAGTGCAACGCCTGCACATCCGTATTCATGGCAATAAATTCAACGCCACGGATCTTGGACGCGATCATGCGATTCGTGGAAGAACCACCGGAACCACCAACACCGATCACTTTGATCTTGGCGAAGGTCTCGATTTCTGGCTTGATTTCGGCCATAGTTGAACAAGGTTTGTATGCAAAAGCGGCTCGTATGAAATAAAGGATGATTCAATCATCCTTGTGAACCCACCATACTGAGCGAGCATGGGAAGGTCAAGCACTTCTACCCGTAAAAATAGAAAGGAAAAACGTCCGTTACGGAATAAAAGACTTGAAAATCTTTTTAAGCGGTGAACCTAAGCGTTTCATGAAGTCTCCACCTCTGGAAGCCGCTCCCGCAAAGCCCCTTCCGGCACCAAGACGAGGTTCACGTTCTCCATCAAATCCCCACAGCACCAATCCAACCGCCGTAGAAAAAGATGGATCGTGTAACGTCTCCTGCATAGGCGTCTGCAGCTGGCTCGCTCCCGCTACAAGAGCCGGTAAACGCAGAACGCGCTTCGCAACTTCAACCATTCCTCGCAGCTTAACACCTCCACCGGTCAAAATAGCTCCCGCCGGCAAGAGACCACTGCGCTGGATCTTTTTAAGCTCCTTCTCAACACGTTCAAAAATCTCTTCGACACGAGCTTGCGCTACATCCGAAACAAACCGCGAACCCACAATCTCGCTCTGAGGCGCACCAAACTCCACAAGATCAATCATCTCGTGCTTAGGGATCTCATCCGCATTTGCAGAAACAACGTTACGCTTGACTTGCTCGGCAACCTCCAAAGACGTGCGCAATCCAATAGCAATATCAGAGGTAATGTGGTCGGCACCAATCGGAATAACAGCTGCGTGGATAAGCTCCCCTTCTTCGTACACCGCAACAGACGTGGTAGATGCCCCAATGTTTACAACCGCAACCCCCACATCCTTTTGACGAGAGCTAGCCACCGCCTGCGCAGAAGCTAAGGGCGTAAAAACAAGCTCTGTGATATCAACGCCGGTGCGAAAAAATGCCTTGGTGGAGTTACGTACATGAGCCGCTTGCCCCTGCACGATCTGAGCATCCACTTCCAACCGAATGCCCTGCATACCAATCGGATCCTTCACTGCTTGTTGACCATCGATGCTAAAACGCCGAGGCAAGATATGAAGAATCTCGAAGTTCGCCGGATTCACAACCGAACGAGCAGATTCAAGCACACGATGAACATCGTCCTCGCGGATCTCACTTTCTGGACGAGAAACGCCCACCACACCCTTCGCGAGCTGCACTTGAATAAGTGGACCGCCCAACCCAACGTAAGCCTCAGAAATCGGTAAGCCAATTTGGCGCTCCGCCTGCTCCAAACAACCAGAAATACAGCTCACGGCTTCTTCAAGCGAGCTGACGGATCCCTTAGAAATACCCTGTGAAGGAACCTCAACGGCTCCAAGCATCGTCAAAGATTCTCGTTTATCTGCCCCAACCGTAACCTGTGCGGCTACGAGGCGGATTGACGAGCTTCCAAGATCAATGCCGGCGATGAGATGTTCTTTCATACGGCGCGCAAGGCAAGGAGAACGGAAGGTAAGAACATGATGAGTCCAATCAGGACCGCAAAGAGCGAGGCTAAAAGTACGGCGCCGGCCATAAGATCCTTGATTTCGCCAGCACGCTCATGAAGTTGCGGCTTCACGAGATCGACCACGCGCTCGATGGAACTGTTTACCAATTCTAGCACAAGCACGAGCACAACGACAAACCAAACGATGATACGCTGCCACATAAGCATCGGAAGCGCGAAGGAAGCGGAAACAGCGAGCAATCCAGCCGCAACATGAATCCGAAAATTACGTTCTCCCGCAAAACAAATACGGAAGCCACGAAGAGCGTGTGAGAAGCTGCGAGCAAGAGAAGTCAGCATAAAACGTCTTGTCAAGTCGATAAGGAACAAATCGCCGAGACAAGGCGTTCCTGCAAAGAAAACATGCGCTGCTCCTCGGATTCGGTGGCGTGATCATACCCTCGAATATGCAAAACTCCGTGCACAAGCAACCGGATAAACTCTTCCCGCTCATCAACACCACGACGACGAGCCTCGCGTGCAGCATACACGGGACAGATGATGACATCGCCCAGTTCACGCACCATCTTCTTAGGCGTAAGCGACTGCACCTCTTCCGCGACGGCGAAAGAGAGCACATCTGTCGGAGCCGATTTGCCTCGTTGCTCCTTGTTGATCTTCGCCATCACAAGCAACGAGACGCAGCGAACGCTGACGACCGTATCCCCAGGAAGCTTGAGCGTTTGAGCAAGTTTTTTTCCAGCACATGCAAGATCATCCGCCGATACATAGGCGGGCAAACGAGTACTGAGTTCAAAGTGGAGCATACTCATAGCCGCGTAGATGTTACCGAGAGGACTGAACCCGTCGAAGTAGAGGAAGATGGAGCCACTTGAGTCGATGTGGGAGCAAAAAGAGAAACCGCTGCTAGCGTAGAGGAAGAAGTCTCTGGCACAAGCGCGGAAGTCGAAGTAGCCGCACCCGTGAGCGAACCAGGTCCGCTCAAAGCATCGCTCGGCGCCGTAAGCGTTGGCACACCAACGAGTTTAAGCGAGTTGAGCATCATCTCAAACGTGGTGCGGTAGTTAATAAAAGGCTGACCGTCAATCTGATACTTCACGCGGAACACCTTGCTCCCCCACGCAAACAGCGCCTCCAACCGATCGCTGACAGCAATCCCCTGCAATCCACCCTTCGTGAGAAATGGACGAACCGAAGAAGCGTTTTCTCCCGGAATACGCGCCAAGTACCAATCCGTAAGCGAAGCGCCCGTGGCATTATCTTCAATACGAAGAGAGATCGTTTCTCCACGTCCCGTAGCAATCGTTGCCTGTGAGCCATCAGGAACATCCAACCCCGTTGTCCAACCAGCCGGCACCAATAACGACCATCCCGCCGGACCCGTAAAAAGTTTCACGAGACCAGAGTCGAGTAACCGCACCGGCGATTTCGCGGCAGGATTGTAGAGATGAAACACCTCGTTTCCATCAAGAAATCCATCACTATCCGCATCAGGGTTATGCACGTCGGTGCCATACAGAGGCTCTTCCACATCCGTCAATCCATCAGAATCAGAGTCAAGCCCGCCCGGAGGAAGCGTAGGCGCCGGCGGAGCTGGAAGCGGAGGTGCGACAGGATCGGGCGTGCGCACACTCACTTCGTTAGAAGGAGAAGCTTCGCCACCTTCACCAAACGCAATCACGCGATACGCGTATGTACGCGAGAGCTGGGCCGAAACATCTAGAAACGCTGTGCTCCCAGCAGGAAGAACCGTAACCGGAATATACCCAGCACCGGAATCCTGGCGCTCGATACGCACACCACTCTCGTCCCCTCCTCCATCTACCCACACCAAGCTAACTGCCGAACCAGTGCTCGTGGCGGACAGATTGGCCGCAGGAGAAGGCGCGATCTTTGGCGGAGGCGGTAGTGGCGCGGCGGGCACAGGCTTACGAAACAAAAGATCTCGATTGACATAAGCGAACACCCCTCCAACCGACAACACGAGCACAACAATCACAGCCACAAACGCCCAAGGACTCTTGTGCTCGGCCGGCTTTACCATCACAGGAGCAGGCCTAACGGGCTGAGGTGGTACAGGCGCTTCACGCTCAGCCTGCGTCACACCATTCATCGTAAGCGCCACTCCATAAAATTTTTCCGGAATCGTGACGATATCCACATGCCGTTTTCCAACACCACCAGGCTTCTGTGAAGACGACTGGGAAGAAGATCCGGGTGTAGGAGTAAAAGACATGGGAGAAAAGATCAAAGCAACAAACGCGAACGATCGCTAGATGGAGCAATCTGGCTTCGCACACTTATCAGAGCCACGTGGATTATAGCCGTTCTGCACCTCTTTTCCATCCGTAAACCCATCCTTATCGGTATCACGATCAAGTGGGTTGGTGCCGTACTTCAGCACCTCATCCCCATCAGACAGCCCGTCACCATCCGTATCCTTGTTGCGAGGATCGGTACCCAACTCAAGCTCGCGCTGATCAGACAATCCATCCCCATCCGTATCAACAGCCGACGCCGATCCATCAGCACCAACCGTATCCGTACCCAACGACGATGGGGGTGGAACATTGACCCCAGCCGGAGGAGTCACGACCGGCACAGGGAGCGGCGCTGGAATAGAATCAGAAGGCACGTCGGTAGAAGCGGAGCTTGGAAGTGTAGGATCAGGCGTAACAGGAACTGCCGGCGAAGGGACAACCGGCGCCGCAGGCGCGGGCGTGGGAACCGCATTTACACCAGGTGTTGGCACTGCAGGAGTTTTAACAGCCGAAACGGTGGCCGCCTTTTTATCAGCTGGACGTTTGATAGCGAAATACCAAAACGTAAATCCAAGTCCACCAATCACCACCACAACCCCAACAAACAAAAGAAGATACTTCACCGCCGAGGATGAAGAAGAACGCATGGGAAGATCCCCCATCCCGACGGGAGCCGACTGCTTCTTAGGCGATTGATCCAACTTAGAAAACATGTCCTCCGGTTCACGTGAAGGAACTTGAGTCGCTGCCATAGACGACATCGCACGAATCTCCGGCGCAGGCGGAGCAGCAGAACGAGGTGCCGGTGCTGGCGCCGCAGCCATGGGAGGAACGACCGAAGCGGGAGCCGCGGCAACCGGCTGAGGGGCCGGAGGATCAGGACGATACTGCTCAAGCTCAGCTTCAAGCTCTTGGTCATCGAGACCAGGAGCAAAAGGAAGATTGGCGGGAGGATTGGACATAGAAAGTGATAAAAAACGTGCGGGATAAATGGTGAAAAGATTAGAAGATGCAACCAGTCGTAAGGCACCTCCCCGTTCCTAAAGGATTATACTCGTTTTTGATCTCTTGCGCATCCGAGTATCCATCGCCATCTGTATCCGCCTTCTTTGGATCTGTCCGATACTTTTTAACTTCGTCCCCATCAGAGAGCTGGTCACCATCCGTATCTGGATTACGGGGGTCCGTCCCCAACTGCAGCTCTTGATCGTCTGTAAGCCCATCACGATCGCTATCCACAGATCCCTGATTTACGACAGGGACGGGCGGGCGAGAAGGTTCTGGCGGCGAAGCGGCGGCATTCAACGCACCCTCACTCGGATAAACAACGTGATTGCTAAGCGCAGCGTCTGGAGCCGGGACAAAAAACACAGACCTGTTTACAACCTCATCGGAAGCTTTAACTGCTGCAGCAAATGCCGTCGTCGAGGCAGAAGAGGTCTGAACAGCCTCCGCAGGAAGAGAGGGGCGAGACAAAGTATCAAGCACCGCCAAACCACGAACAGAACGCACACGTAACCACCACACCGTGCCAACCACCAAAGCGATGGCTGACACGGTTGCGATAGCAATCCAGACAGGACGAGGAACATTCATAGGTGTTAGGAGCGTGGTAGATCGGCAGGTAGACCGAGATCAGGGGTAGGCCAAGAAAGGGAACCAGGGTAACGGTAAGCATTGTTTGTAATCGGTCTATTGAGACCCGTTATCCCTTCCGGAGGATCACACACCCACTCACCCACTCCACCGCCGGGGATTGTGATCGCGCCGGTGAGAGCATTCTGATCAAAGGCGTGCCAAAGATAGGCACTAACCCCATTACTACATTCGCGACCAGCGCCTGGACGAATGATTCTTCGTTCCATTCCGCTCAAGACCTCTACTTGCAACCCAACGTCTGTGAACAAACGCGCTGGCGTCGAAAGACTCGCGCGAAGATCAGAAGCGGGGGTAATCATCGTGACCTGCGTATTGAACGTCGTAGCGTCGAAGCCTGTACACGTATCCGGACTAATACCCGTACACGTGATGGAAGTAGAACGAGCGGGGTCAGTCACCTCACGACAAGGAGCGACTCCGTCACACATCACCTGAAGATAGATACCCGTACAGCTGCCAGGAGTGTACGCGGGATCGCCCGGTGTGCGCGCGCTCCCCGCATAACAACGATACGTAGTCCCAGACCCAGGACCTAACTCAGCCTCTGCGTAATGCACCTGCTCAAGATAGAAGCTGTACACATCCCCATCACGCAAGGAGCGCATATAACGGAGTCGCATTGGATCAGAAGGTGGCGCTTCACGAACGAACTCGTCACAAGTAGCGTTTGCATCACACGCGAGATGCGTCAACGGACCATCAGGGCCCCCACCAGCACTTACGGAAAGAGCTCTTTGCGCAGAGCAGATAGACTCTGTCGTAATAAGATGAGATTTGCAGGATGCGACGGCACCAGGCGAAGCAAGAATATTATTCGATCCCTGCCACGTCGCACCAGAACCAATGTCACGACGGCAGCAGTAATTCGAGGGGCTAGCGTTAGAATCACAGGCAGGCTCAGCCGTGACAGCGGCCCTAGCTGGCAAAGACGCCGTAGCAGGCACTGCAGGCTCAGCCGCCCTGCAAGAAGTCGAGGTAGCGTACCCAAGAATAGTAGCGCCTGTTAGTACCAAGTCATCTCGACAAGAAGCTAGTGCTAGAACGGTCTCCATGTGAGCAGAATCAACCGTCTGACCCGTACGCGTGAGAAATCTACGAATAGCATCTGTGCCGGCAGGGGTAACCCCAAGCAAAGCATGCGTGCCCGGGGCCTCAAACCTAGGAGCGCAGAGAACCGCCGTTTGGTTAAACTGATCGTTCGTTGTCGCCGCCGATAGAGGATCGATCGTAGCAAGAAGAGCGGTTCCACCTCCCGTGCCAAACATATATCCACACGCCGTCTTCCCCGAATAGAAGCGGCCTGTAACAGAACTGAATGAGCGAACATTATTTGAACAGACTAACGGTCCCACAAGGCTAACCCCGGGATCAGCTAAATACGCACCTGGTTCATACGCCGCACAAGAAGACCACGCACTCGCCCCGGGACACGTAAGTGTTCCGCCCACCGTTGTTGGAGGACCTTTGTGAAAATGACGACTGTCCGGAAGGATAACGTGAGGCAAGATGGCGCGCACATACCGTCCAGCAGACCCACCGGTCAACGAGAACGTTGGTAACGATCCATTCCAGGTAACAATCACACGGGTCTCGTTTGCCAACAAGCCACCACCAGAAGTTCCCACATCACCAACTCCCGCACGAGGCGCGAGCTCAATACGTCCCCCAACCGTCACGTGCGTTAAGAAATCAACAGGACTAAAGGCGCCGGAATCAAATGAACGGTACCCATACGTTTCAATCGCTGGCGTACGTGGATTATCACGCTCCTGAGACACCGTGAGACGGTACTGCCCACATTCTCGACGCCCGTGGAGATTTGGAATACTGAATTGCCCCTGATCACCCGCCACTGTGTCCGCGATCTGGTTTCCTCGATAGGTAAGGATGACGCGCGCGCCCGGGATCGGAACTTGAGCAAACGAGTCATACACCGTGCCCTCAATGGTGACGGCATTCTCAGCCGTCGGCGCCATCAAACAGCTCCCGCACCCTGATAAACCACAGCTCGTGCCACATGTAAGGTAATCGTGGATCGTGCCGTCGATACAAGCGGACTGCGTAGCAAGTGTCACACGTACACCTGTTTCCGGAGCATGATGAACACAGCTTCCTCCGCGGCAGGCCCGGCACACGCCGTCCGACACAAAACCGAGCATCGTACGCGTACCAAACCCGCCTGGCGTGGAAACATCCGTGGGACCGGGAGCGTACAGGTGTAAAAGCGTATCCGTCACACCGCCCGTACCAACGCCACCCGTACCGATAGAGCCACTCGTTCCAGGACCACAACTTGCTCCCACACAAGCAAGACGAGCCGTGAAAGGACTTGGTCTAGCCATAGCCCCAACGGTGAGGGAACACGCTGTACAGTCATCGGACGTAGGATCCGTCTTCACACACACAACACCTCCATTGGACGGCTCGGTAATGTACGCATTCGTATTACAGATCGAATCGTTTGCGTAATCATACCCAATCCCACGACACGTCGAGTCTGAGGCAACCCCAGGATAGCTGCAGCGTCCACCCGTTCCACAAGCCACGTCAGATGTGCAACGCGCACCAACCGTAGGACCACCAACACAGGCCCCTACAAAGTCACACTGCTCATGACCGTTACGACGCCCATCACCACAGAATCCGCCCGACTGAGCCTCTACGCGGCAAGAGGTGGTACAAGTAGCACACGTCGCACCGTATTCCGAAGTACATGGGAGCCCATTGCGACCACCACGCGCCGCATCTCCGTAATCACATTGTTCATGACCAACATTGAGATATCCATCACCGCACACATTCGCCTTACACTGACTCGTACACGCATCATTATCGATATCATTCCCATCATCACAATCTTCTCCTGGATCAACAACGCCATCTCCACAGCTTGAAGCCGGCAAACATTCTGACCAGCGATTCCATTGACACTGCGCAATAGGCTGCATGAGCGGAGCCGAGGCAGGAGCCGGACCACAAGCTTGCACGCGTTGCGTTGGATACGTATTACAACGGCCACCAACTCCGCAAGCCGTATTAGAAGAACAATCAACCTGCGCGCGAAGAACACAATGGCCACCCGCACCGACCGCCGTACAATCCGTATCCGAAGCACAGCGACGACGATCGCCCTGCTCACAAATACTGCCGTATCCAATACAACGGCTTGCGAGATATCCCGTACACGCATTCTCCGGAGCATGCGTGCCAGGAGTCACCGCGCCCGCATGTCCACAGAACCCATCCGTCGTACCAGGAGTGCTGCAATCCGCATTACTCTGACAGCTCTTGAGGTAGGCAAATGGACCGCTGGTACAAATAGCGTCTGTCGTCGTATGACGCTGACCAGGTTCACACTGCTCCCCACTCCCCTCCTGCACCAACCCATCTCCACAGAACGGCGCGTGCGAATGACAATCGAATCCGCAGCTATCACCAACGACACACCCAGCTCCACCTTCTGTCGTAGGGCGCGTATCACAGTACTGACCATTCAATTCAGCGCTATCACACGTTTCACCGATGCTCAATTGACCATCTCCACAGCGCGCGTCGTAGCCCGTACATGTGCGGTTGCAATGGCCGTACGTCCCATTCAATACACCATCATCACATGTCTCCTCTGATCCAGCACTTGGGATAGAGCTAATAGACACACAAGCCGTAACAGAACCCGGCGGATCGCGTGGATCAGAACACTCAGAAGAAACGACCGTGGATGCAGTTGGCGTGGAACAAGACTGCCCATACTTCACACCAGGACCACTACACAAGTAGTGATCGACACGTCCATTTCCACAAAGACCAAGCGGCACGCAACGTGTCGAAGGACCATCCGTAAAGCTTTGACAATCCGTCGCACAAACCTGTTGCTTCATCCCTGGACGTCCATCTGCCGTCGTACAAGAAGCGGTGGCCGCATCTCCAACCTCACAAGCTTCAGACGGGCTACGCACGCCGTTGCCACAAACCGCATCCACACCGAATTCACGACCCGTACAAATATTCGTATAGCGCCACTGACCACCCGTAGGCTGACAACGACCCGTCGAACGTACACGCGTAGTGCCTGGATAGTACGTCGTGCACTGGTCATCTATCTGACATAACTGACTCGTGTTCGTACAGCGACGGAGACCCGTCACCAAAGCCGGACGATACCGATCGTACGACGCCGCCTCAAGCTCCGTTCCCAGCTCATACCCCGTACCGGATCCAAGTGATCGATATTGGTAAAAGCGCGAAGGACCCGAAGGCAACCGTGGACACATAAACCGACGATTGGTCACCTCCCAACAGGTGGAAGGATCGTAAGCAGCTGAAGAACCAGCGGCGCGTGGCACACCGGCACACGTTCCACCCGCACGACAATCAGATCCGTCAACGCAAGGCTCGCCTACAACGCTAGAATCAGCATACTGACAACGACCACACGTAAGAAAGCGGTTCACGGGATCGATCGGCGCATCACCTCCTAGCGACGCACCCAGCACCGATTGCCAGCTGCCCCAACGGCTGTTTGTAAGGCCTTGCAAATAGGAACCATCCCCGATCGTTGGATAATGACCATCGCGAGCATAGGCGCCCTCGAGCTTACTCATGAGGCTCTGGAAGTCGGCCAAGCGCTGGATATCGCGCTGGATCTTGGCTTTGAAACTCGCACAATGTAACGACGTGTTCTGAGCAGCACACTCCCAATCGGAGGTACAAGGAACGACATGATGACGAGCATCCTCAAACACCGTCGTACCATTCTTACAGACATTAGAAGAATCCTGCTGGATATTCACGTTAAAGAAGAGATTCTCAACCAACTGCTTGAAGATGGTCTGCGTTTGACGTTCAGCATCCGGATTATGCGAAAGAAGATAGATCGTCGAAGTCACAGGACCCGCCGTCGACGCATCTACATTAGGCGCTCCCACGTAGAGATTATCCCCATCACGAATCGCCTCGTATCCATCAACACTCACAGAAGCAGGCGTACCCGAGAATCCTTGCGCCAAGTACCAAGCCTGTGGCGAAAGATGAAGCGGGTTCGCGAAGATACGCATACCAATCGCATCTTTGCGAAAGACAGCGGGAACACCGGCTCCTTCAAAAGTAAACAAGTACTGACGAAGAATGCCGCGAGAGGTATCGGATGTAGACGCAGGGGTAGGACGAATCGTGAGCGGCGGCAAATCATCGGTGGACGTCGCGCTCTGTCCAGCATCCATACAATACATGCTAGCCACATTGTAATAAGGACCACCCTCAAAGATCGTACCCGTCAAAACACTAGGCTCGCCGGATTGCGGCGCCGAATCGCTAAAGAGCATCGCTCCCGCATACCGAGGATCAGCATAAGGCCATGGGCGTTCACAGATAGCCACGGAAGCAATATGCGAATTTTCATGCGTTTGACCCACGGTCGAAGGGATACTCACCGTATCGCGAGCAATACGAATACCCGCAAAGATGAGTGAGGAGCCATTACGATTCTGCGCCTGAACCGTAGACGTAGACGTGCGCTGCGAAGCCGTTTCATCAGCCGTCATCACCGCCATAGCACTCGTGGTTAAGATCGGTGCACGCGACGAAAGCCAGGGCTGCCAAGTCCATCCGTATTCCTCGACCGACGAAATAGGCACCACGACTCCGCCCTGCATCGAAACCACCGAGCCCGTATACAAGTGCGATTCGCGAGGCTGCTGGAAGAGAAATGGATGATCAGGATTGGTATCGCGAATAACAACATCGTTCGCTAAACAGATACGATCATTCGTCGTAAACATCCAGCTCACATCCCCCGCCATCAAGACACCGCGCGCATTGCGAGCGCCAACACGAACGTCATCAAGAAGGTTCGAATCACCATGAACGATGATGCGATAGCGTGTAGTAGCTTTGAGCGCACGTGTAAGCGAGAAGACAGCGCGCGTGCCACGGCCAGAAGGCTCCGTGTGTATCGTGCCCGCCACCTGACCAACACACGTGTGAACGTAGGCACCCGTAAGAGCCGTGGTCCCAGCTGGACAAGCTCCTGTAACCTCTTCACCGATCTCAATACCACGACGAATAGAATCTTCATCCATGGCCTGCGTAAAGTTGAAGGATATTTCCGTGTTGCGACAGACATTCGTGGAATCCGGCAAAGGAAAGCGCACAGACGTGAGTACTGGACGCTCCATACAACACCCATTCTCCGTAAGGCCATGCGATGTAATCGTACGCCCCTCAGACGGATCACCTACACATTCAATCTCGTGGCGGAATCCACACTGCAATCCATGATCAGCCTGACCCGTCTTGGAACGATACACCGCGCTCAAACGACTCATCATGCGACCGCTCGAATCAGGCTCATGCGTGCCCACGATCTCCGAAACCTGGCGTCCACCGAGGACAGTGGGACCCGTCGCTTCACACTGCTCGCCAACACCACGAACCGTATCACCACACACAGACGGCGCTGGTCGATACGCAATCGAAGAACCTTCAGCTAAACAACGAGCGGAACATCCATCGCCATTCACCGCATTCCCATCATCACAATCCTCACCCGCCTCAAGAGCTCCGTTACCACAACATCCAACGCGCAGGAGCGGATCACCGCCCGGCGCAGGACAGGCATCTACACCTTCATGCAAACAGGTCACATGATCACATCCACGTGGCCAAGAACCGTCAGGATTCTTCTCGCAGGACTCCCCTGGCTCACGCGTACCATTTCCACACACGGCAACCACCTTATGGGATCCCTCATGGAGACAATCGGAGCTACAGCCATCTCCAACGACCACGTTTCCATCATCACAGGTCTCCCCAGCACCAACGCTACCATTGCCACAGCGGCTATCTTCTCCGATCGTCGTCACAGAGGAAGAACCCAGAGCCAAACAATGATCAGAGCAGCCCGTCCCCACAGTATTCACGAGACAACGCCCACCACCCGTACACGCATCATCACGAACACAGCTCGTGCCAACCGCCGTACCGCCGACACAGACACGGCCAGGATCGCATTCTTCTCCGACATCAACCACGCTATTTCCACACGTGCCACCGTCAACACCCGCCCACAAACAATCAACGCCACAGGCGCTACCCGCGACACCATTCAATCCACCCGTAGATGCATCCCCAAGATCACATTCTTCACCACCTTGAGAGCCCGGAGGCAACACACGGCAACGTTCCGAAGGATCTGTACGCGTTACACAATCCGTATCCGTTGGAGTACACGCCGCGCCACTAGGTCGACGACACGTGAGCGTATCCGTAGTTTCAACAAGAGAGTTACCACAGTTAGCAACGCGCCCATCGACGCCCTCAGAACCAAGATTCAAGCATCGTCCGCTACAGTTAGGTGTAAGCACGCGAGCATAACTCATGAGCCCATCCCCACGCGCATTGATGAACTTGGACACATCCGGCGTAGCACTCGTCCAAGCGTAAGGACTGGAAGAATCCATCAGGTATTGCTCACCACAAGCCTCGGACACGCTCACGGGAGTAGCCGCAAAAAGCTGACGAGCCGCCACAACCGTTTCCACCTTCTCAAGCGGAAGCACGTCCACGCGCGTCACATCACACAATCCCCCATTCGACGCCTTCACGCGGAAGCGCCAAGCAAAACCCTGTCGGTCATTGAGACCGGTAAGCGCAAGTCCTGTGCGAGAACGAAAACCTAAGCGACGAGCAGGATCCGTGTCCGCCACCAAGATAACCTTATAGAAAGCGCCTGGTTCAAGATACGAGAATCCAAGAGTATCGATCGGTCTAATCTCAAGACGACGATTCGCGGGACGCGTGACAGAAGGGGTACGCGAATCAACCAACGTAACAGAACCCGGACCAAGAACGAGCGGCGTTGAAGGAGAGAATGAACGACAGTTTTCGTTTGCACACTTATACAGCAAGACCTGGCGAGTACTTACGTACGCTGGATCCATTGGCACGTTAAACTCTGCCCAGATCTTCGCCTCGGTACACGCCTCATTACAATTTGGACCATAGCTCGTAACACGAGGCGGCACGAACTGAATATAAAGAGGTGCTGTTCCAACGGCTGGTCGTTCACCTGGATTGGATGCCTCAGCGTTGATACGGACGGGATCCTCTGGACCCGTTTCATTGCGGGCCGTCACGCGCCTAAGCCAAGGACACACACCTCCAAGACGCGTACAGGCAGAACCCGTGTACGTACTAATCGAAGCGCGAGCATCCGGCACAGAAGAAGTGCGACCCGTGTACCAATCCCATGAAGCACCGGCTGGGTTCATCTGGATACACACATCTTCCGCCGATAAGATGTTGCCGCGATAAGGCTCGATTACCTGATCAATATCAGTCGCGGTGAATGGGTTTGGCGTAACACCAACCGAACCGATATGACAAAGCTCTGTGGAAGGACGTGTCTCAAAACGGAAGCAGTAACCATTGCCCGCGCCACAGCGTGGAAGAGCACGCATCGAAATATGACCTTCCGAAGCAATACCCGTCGTCAACACAACATCATACGTGGTGCCTGCGACCCAGTTAGAACCAACGCCCTCGCCCTCCGGGGAAAACGTCACCATCGTCCGATGAGAACCTGGCGTTCCATCTGAGTCATCGATCTCGAAACTGCCACGAACAGGAGTTTTTGTAGCACAGGGATTGTCACCTGAAGCGGTACAACGACTCACGACAACCGTGCGATTACTGATCGTTGCATGATCGATACCCGTATTAAAACGAATCACAACTTCGGCATTCACGCAGACAGCACCACCACCCGTTCGACTATCCCAAGGACTTGGTGATGGAGGCAATCCAGAAGGACCAGGACATTCCTCAAGCACCTCAGGGTAGACAGGAAGCTGCCCCGTCGAAAGTTCCCAACCATACATGGAGCTTGCAGCTACTTCGGCACACACGCCATGCACAGAACAAGCGCCCGTATCATGACAACAGCTCTCAGCCCCACAGATACTGGCATCCTCATTACAATTACGCACCGCAAATCCAACACCATTCGAGTCGCTGGTGCCAACGGCCACGCGTACAGAACCCGTGTAAGCGCCGGTAGGAACACTCGCCGTGATCAATCCATCCGCCCAGCTCGAAATCCCCGAGGCACGTACACGCGACGCCGGCGCAGATCCTTGAAACGTAAGCGTATCACTACGCCCACCAAAGCGTTCACCACTCAAAGAAACTACTGTACCAACAGGTCCAGCAATAGGCGTAATGGCACAGATACCTGGATGAGGAACGCTCGTGTTCACCGTAAACGCTACATGATTACTCTCTAAGCTATCTACCTGGCGACGTACAAAAACCTCATAGGAATCAGGTGTAACCGGTGAGGTCGCCCCCAATCCAATCCCACGTGGAACCTTTACGGTGATATTCGTATCGCGCCAAAAATCACGCGTACAAGCCGCAGGAAACGTATCATCGGCACTCCCTAATTCACCCGTGCGCGTGTTGCGAAAGACAACCCGGCCCACAGCAGTACCAAAGTTACGCCCCGTAAGCGTCACATACTCCCCAATAGGACCCGTAATAGGATCAATCGCGTCAATCCTAGGATTAGCGCGCACACGCTCCGTAACGGTAAAAGCAACGCTATTAGAATCTTGTCCGGCAACACGCACATGAACTGGATACATCGCCGCAGGTACCACCGGCACATTCATAGTAACGCGCGTGTCACTCCAAGGAGTCACGAACGAAGGCGGAGTTACATCACGATCGGTCCCAAACCACACACGTCCAGTCGTTCCCAGCCCAACACCCGTGAACGTCATGACATCACCGCGTTCACCAGCGATAGGCGTAACCGCACAAAGCCCAGGATGAGCCACGGTATTCACCGTAAAGTTATCAAGAACCGGCCCATTTGTATCATTCGTCGCATCGGATAAACGTGCCGTTGCATTTGTCACCTGAATAGGACCCGTCACAGCCCCTGTAGGAACCTGCACGATGATCTGGCCAGATCTCCAAGTCGCATCCGGTGCACAAGCGCTAGGCGCCGTCGCAAGAAGCGTAAATCCGGATCCATCCCAGAATCGCACCTGACCACGCGCGGTTCCAAAGTTAGCCCCGGTGATCGTCACAAGCGTCCCTGGTCGACCATTATTAGGAGAAACCCCGAGGATAATAGGTTGTTCGACGCACACCCCCGCTCGACACACACCGCTGCGACAGTCCGTTGAGACACGACAAGGGGTACCCGGACAAGCACCTGCCGAAGGCCCGCCACAATCAATCCCCGTCTCCCCTCCATCAAGAACCCCATCAAACGCCGAAGGAGGGCGAACGGCCACCGTTGTGCCACCAGATCCTCCCGCATCGGGCGCAGGAACGCACACACGACAGTCTCGTCCTCCACAATCGATAGCCGCCTCGTCAGCGTCACGAGTACCATTCGAGCAATGAGCGGGGAGCGTAGTAGACCCGGAAGAACTTGGAACACACGCCGAACAATCAGCTCCACCACAATCGATAGCTACTTCATCAGCATCTTGGCGACGATCGGTACAATGCGGTGGGCGGATCGTAAGACCAACAATACCACTCAACCCATAATGACCGCTAAGATCCGTAGCCTGCGAACGAAGTGAATACGTACCCGTCGAAGAGCCGCGCGTAGACCAATCGATCGCTGCGGTAAACGTCGCGACCGTCGATGTAGGTGCGTCGACGCCAATATCCGCCCCATTTACAGAGCTCGAGACGTAGGAAATCGCCACATCATCTGTCGCTCGCGTAAGCACGCTGATCGTATCATCTTGAGAAATGCTTTGCCCCTCGTACGGAACCTGAATACTTGCCGTCGGCGCCTGCGTATCAATCAAGTTCCCCGTATGAAAGCTAGCCTCACAAGCAAGAGCGAACCCACCACACACAATACGCTGCGAAGACTCACCCGGCGTGGCTCGTGAGCGAAGCGTGCGATCAACTGCTGCAATAAAATCCGTATCACCATCCAAACAACGCTCCGTAGGAGCCGTAGGACAAGCAGCGACAGGTGTAAACTCAACAACCGCGCCGCTCACGGTAAACGTTCCATCAACCGGCACACGACCAGACGCGCGATACACGTGGATAGTGCTTGAAGCCATCGCCGGATCCACATCACGACTAAACACGAAGTGGACGCGAACGTTCCGAATCGGGACCGAACCGACAGGCGTAATAGAACGTAATTGAAAGCTCGAAAACGCTCCACCCGAACCAAATCCACCGCCACCAGCTCCCCCATCCTCAACAACAACACCACCACCGCCATCGTTAGTCGCTTCGAGTAAACGAGTGATGACGTAGCGCGTGATCGCCCAAGAACTGAGAATGATAATCAGACCGATGACCGCGTTACGCAGGAGGGTTCGTGCTTTTTCCGCACCGTCCGCATTTCCACCCGAGGTCATCCACAAAAACCCAGCATACACAGTAAGCCCAAGGAAGATGATGGAGAGCAGCCCCAGCGCAACATTGATGATACGCGCCGCAAGAACGCGCGGATCCGCCGAAGAGAGCCTAACCGTCTGCCCAACGGCTGTGAGCCCGTCCGTTACTTGAGCGTGGACTACAGGCGAGCATGAAAGCCAAACACCCGCCGCAAGGACGAGGGCAAAGGCGATAAAGGACGCCCGACGAGAAGCGCAGGTCATGGGGTTCGATGAGAAAATGAACAAGCCGTAGAACCGGGACGATCATCACAGCAGTTAGGATTCCCTGGAACCGTTCCTGATCCTACCGTAGCCGGACATGTCGCCGAGGCCGATGGCTTAAAGCAGTTCTGAAGCAGGTTCTGAACACCGGATGTGATAATCGGTGCATACACCGGAGGCAACGTTCCCGGAGCCGCCGTACGTGGAAGACGCGCATACAAACGATGCGTGAGCGCCAATCGTCCAAAGGCCGCATCTTCACCAGTCGCAGGAGCACCAACCGCCGTGAGCAACGTCTCGTATGGCGTGAACCAGAATGTGTCACGCGCGCTCTCTGCGGGCTCATTCTGAAGCGTCATGTACACATTCGCAGAATTCACCGTGGACGCTTGCAACATGTTCACCGGCGCAATCTCAAGAGGGCGAGGGCCAAACGAAGCGGTTGGCTCATGCTCCGGAGGGAGATTACTGGATCCGACAGGATAATCAGCAACCCCAAACACCGGAGTCGTGGAACTGATACGAGGTGCCGTCAAAACAACGTCCGCGCTCGTACCGAAAGCGGAATGAGCATCATCAGCTCCGGGACCCTGAGCGGTACCGTTTGCGTTTCCATCCAACGAATTACTAGCCACATCAACGATACCGTCATACAAAGCTCCACCACCACCCGTGGACACGATGCGCGCCTGCGGAGGCTCAGCAGACAAGCTAGCGGCACGCGCGATCAAGGCAATACTCGCACTACGCGGCAAACAGCGAATGTCGCGGCCACACGCATTACGACCACAGATATCATCCGTCACAAACTCAACGGTCTGATATCGATTAGAGATCTTCCACTCACCCTCAACTCGCGTCGTGGGCGCTAATGGATCAGAAGAACCGCTGCTCACCTCGATATTGGAGAACCCACGACCCGCACGAAAAATACCCGAAGCACTGGTTGGATCAATAGCTTCGTTAAAATTGATCTGGATGACGACATTAGGCGGCTGCACGCCACGAGCGGGCACGATGGAGGTGATCTGAGGTGGCGTTAAATCAACCACCGTCGACACCTCAAACCGCCAACGATACCCGGAAGGAAAATCCGGACCGAACGCTGGCTGACCGTCCTCGCGCAAGAGCCCCGTGCGCCCAGGCATAATCTCGACACGATACGGCATATTCACCGTAGAGCTCCCCAACCAGGCCTTTGGCTTAAACACAAACGTCTTGCGATCTTCCGTGAAGTGCACATCGACCTGATCCGAGGCCAGCGTTTCTTCACGAGCACCTTCTATTTTAACGATATGGATCGTGCCAACATTGAGCGCCGTAGCCGTGTGATCATCCGTCAAATCCGCAGGCGTCCCAGCATCATCATACCCCTGAATAAGCGAGGAAATCTTGATAGACTCCTTGAACGTAACAATAATCGAGGTGTTACGAGGCACCCCAACCGCATCACGCATAGGCAAATGGTATTCGATAATGCCATTTCCAAGCGCGCCAGCCGCCGAAGGAAACGAAACGCGTGGACCACCCGCACTATCCCCTTCGCCGGCACTGGAAGAAATATCACTCAGGCGCGAAAGCACAAACGCCGTGATAGCAAACGAAGCAGCGATAATAAAAAGACCAATGATTGCGTTCTGAATCATCCGACGAGCCCTCTCAACATTTTCAACATTCTCCCCAGCCGTCGTCCACAAAAAACCAGCGTAAAGCAAGTACCCAAGCAGCACGAGACCAAGAACACTAAGGAGTGCGTAGATGACACGACCAATGAGGACGTACAAATCACCTGAAGCATTCACCCCGGCTTGCGTAGCAACCGTCGCAACATTCTGTACCGCTTCATTCGTCTGTGCGAACGCAAACGAGTGAGAAAACACTGTAAATCCGGCGATGCAACAAACAAAAACAGCGATCTTAAACACAACACGTTGCCAGGAACGCTGCGTAAAAGTCGCTGTTCGTAATGAGCCGGAACCTTTCCAAAGCATGGGAAGAAAGATTCGTGAATTAGACGGTACAATCTTACTCCGCGAGCAAGCGTTCGACAATACGTCGAACATCATTTCCGTCCGCCCGACCAGCCACTGCCTTCATCACCACTCCCATCGCCTTGCCAATCTCCTTGATTCCCGAAGCAGACAAAGCTTCTTTCACAATTCGCTCAAGCTCTTCGGGAGCAAGACCCGCTGGAAGGTAGGCAGCGATGATATCAATCTCTGCCTGCTGACGTTCTACCAAATCTTGACGACCTGCATTCGTGAAATCAGAGATCGCATCCTGATACTGCTTGATCATCGTTTTGAGTACGGGTGTCACCTCCTGATCAGAGAGAGGATGACCAACCTCGATCTGTTTATTTTTGAGAGCCGTGCGCACAAGACGAAGCGTGGAAATCTTCACCTCGGCCTTGGCCTTCATCGCCTCTTTAAATTCCTGCTCTAAACGCTCGAGAATAGTCATAAATATATGCAAAAGGCTTACGCGTTGGACACGCTGTCCGCGACGTAAGCCTATGATACCACATGGACGAAGCTCTTATGCCGCGCGACGGGTATTGCGTTGTTTCTTAGGATCTTCTTTCAATTGTCCGGTCTTTGACATGTATTCGTATTGTCCACGCATTTCTTCACGACGAAGAGCGCTGGCGCGACGCTTGGTCAAATTCCGATCTTTAGAACGAAAACGACGACGACGTGTTTCGATCGAACGTCCGCTGTCTTGAAAACGACGTTGAAATCGGCGCAAGAGAGCGTCAAAGGTTTCATTCTTTTTCCGTTTTACATCTGCCATAAAGCCACGCTCCTTTCTATAGATAAAAGTCACTACGTCAGTGCTGGGCAAAAGACTACCGCAAATACCCGTTTGCGTCAACGCGAAACGCCGGGGATTAAACCCGGCGCTCTCGTGTTACAAACCCAATTTCTTCTTCACTTCGTGGACCACCTTCTTCGCATCCACGATTTCCTGCGTCCCGGCGTCCATGTCGCGGATAATCGCCGTTCCATCCAAAACTTCTTTTTGGCCAACAACGATAGCCCATTTGGCGCCGCGGCGGTTCGCAACTTCCATCTGAGACTTGATCGAGGACTTGCCAAACGCCTCCCCCACCAAGATGTCAGCCCGACGGAATTCTTCAAACAAAGCTAGGGCCTTTTTGCGTCCAACCTCACCGAGCTGAGCCAAGAACACATCCACAGGCGCCATGTTCGCAGGGGTGAAGGCAGCGTTTCTGTCACGCTCCTTCAAGCGAGAGACGATGCGGTCAAGCCCAAGCGCAAACCCGGCAGCTGGAGCTGGGTGACCACCCAATACTTCCACGAGGCCATCGTAGCGACCACCGGCACCGAGCGCCGACTGAGCCAATTCCTGATCCTCACTCTCGGCATACCACTCAAACACGGTCTTGGTGTAGTAATCCAAGCCACGAACGAGGTATGGATCTAACTCGTAGCGCACACCCACCTCATCAAGATACTCAAGAACGCGCGTAAAGTGAGCCTTCGACTCTTCATCCAACCAATCAACGATCTGCGGAGCCTCGGCCTTGAGCTCTTGCATACCAGGATCCTTAGAGTCCAAAAGGCGCAAAGGGTTCTTGAGCAAGCGGCGCTTATCGTCCTCGGACAACTGATTCTTCTTAGAGCGGAAGTAGCTCACAAGAGCCGCCTTGTAGTTCGCGCGCGATTCCGGGGTACCAAGCGAGTTGATTCGCACCACCGCATCAAGATCAAGCGCTTTTAAGATGTTCCACGACAAAATGATGAGTTGCGCATCAACCACGGCATCCGCTTCGCCAATACACTCAAATCCAGCCTGAAAAAACTGGCGGAATCGTCCAGCCTGAGGACGATCGTAACGGAACATAGGACCCTGGTACCAAAGCTTCACCGGCTGTGGCTGGTTCCAAAGACCGTGCTGAATGTAGGCACGCACAGCAGGAGCGGTACCTTCTGGACGGAGGGCGATCTGCTCACCACCAGGAGACTCCCAAGTAAACAACTCTTTTTCGACAATGTCGGTAAGCTTTCCAACACCACGAGTAAACAAAGAATGGTCCTCAACGACTGGGGTATCGATACGATCATACGCGTAGGCACGAGCCGTGCGCTCAATCGCATCGCTCACAAGCTTCCAATACGGCTGGTCCGAAGGAAGTAAGTCACGCATGCCACGAACAACCTGAATAGGCTGAGCAGACTTCTTGCTTGGAGCGGCGGGCGCGGCAGGAGCCACACTTCCCATCGTCGTAGGTTTTGGAGCAGCCTTCTTGGCTACTGGCTTCGCTTTGGCGGGCATAAACATTATGGAGTGTAAGTAATCGAATCAAAACGCTTCCAACGGTCAAACGGATACGCACGAACCCAGACTTTTCCAACCAGGAAAGAACGCTTCACCGGACCAAAGATGCGAGAGTCCAGGCTAGCCGCCCGATTATCCCCCATCAAATAGTACTCGTCGTCTTTGAGCGTCTTTGTGTCCGTCAAAGGCGTGTAGTCTTGATCAAGATAGGTATGTTCGTCAAGCACAAA
>CAZLPD010000015.1:0-27839 GCA_964561355.1 uncultured Gammaproteobacteria bacterium | reverse complement strand
CAGCCGTCACCCATCCTTACGGAGGGTGTTACGCCGGGATTCCGGTGAATGCTCCGGTTAATAAGGACGAGGTCAGACTAAATACAAATGGAAGACGATTAACGGTGAATGAGTGTGATGCGGTAAACCCTGTTAATGCAGGGAGTTCCTCGATCATGCGTCCGTGGGTTGTTTACCCTGGTTCGCTTCAACTTCGTTCACGGTAGCTGTGTAGGGGTGGGCTTTGAGCCCACCCCTTTGGGTATTTAAAAATAATAAGACCCCGAGGCTTCCTCTTTGGAAGAGCGGGGTGAGGGTGGTGGTGAGCGGGACCTTGTAGGTCCCAGGTGTTTTTTGTTCGGCGAGGTTCCTTCATCAGGGCCTATGAACGTAGACCGTGGCGTTTGGTGCCCGCGCCGAGTGCGCGTGGAACGTCATGATCCCGATGGAGAGGCCTGTCCAGCTGCAGAGCGCACCGCCGAACTGGCACGTAGATCCTCTGCAGACTGCCTCGCTCTCTCCGCAGCCGAAGGCCCCGGCGAAGGATGCGCTGATCACCATGGTGGCGGTCCCGTCTGCTTCCATATAGCAGTTCGGGCTCTCGGGGTTCATGGTACTGCCATCGACCTGGAGCATCGACTCGTGGATGAACCTGCAGAGGTTCGGGTCGAAGCCCTCGCCGGCGTCGACGGGCGGGGGCGGGGTGGCCGTGTCGGTCGCGACCGGGACGTCGGTCGGTGCGGGCGCGTCGTGAGAGACGGCGGCGTCGACGGGCGTGGCCGTGTCGGTGGGGGAGCCGGCGTCGTCGCGAGGGGCGTCGACGGGCGGGGGAGAAGGCGCATCGTTGGGAACGACGGCCGTCTCGGGGTTGTTGAGGGCGGCGTCGACGCGGGGGTCGCTGCCGTTGCTCGGGGCCGGGGCGCCGCAGGCCGTAGCCAGGGCGACGATCACGCCGAGCAGCGTGATACGAAGCTTCTCGATCGTCATGGCGGTACCTCCTAGGTTCCTGTAGATTCGCCTACCTACAGGATAATCCTGCTGGAGATGGTAGGCAAGATAATAATAAAATGTCAATGGGGAGGGGCTTTTTGGGGTATAAAAACAGTCGACCCTCGGGCGAGCGTGTTCGGCAGGGGTGCCTAGTCACGTCCGCCCGAGGGGCAGGGGGTTGGCGGGGCGCACGGGCGCCCCGGTTGAGTTGTTACTTGGCTTCAGGGAGCCAAGGCCGCCGCCAGGGTTGCCTGGTTCGGGCCGTCGTGGTTGCTGCTGCCGCGACTCTTGGCCGCGATCGCGACGATCACGTCGGCCGAGCTCACGGTCCGACGCTGATCTTGCGTCGCGGCCAGGCAGGCAGCGTTGGCGATGTCGAGCACGTCGCCGAGCCCGCGGAGCATTCGCTTCCGCACCAGGGGTTCGATCGGCTCGAAGGCGTTGCTACTGACCATGAACACGCCCTCCGCCATGACTTCGGCGTTGAACACGTGCTTCGCCAATTCGAGCACCTCGCGCCACGAGCGTTCCTCGATGTTCTTCCACTTCTTGGACCGCCAGATGGCGTTGGCTGCGAAGCAGCTCGCCCACGGTCCGCGCGGCTGCATGCGGTTGCCGCCGTCGGTGCTGGCCAGGATCGACCAGTCTCGAGGCCACTTGAGCTCGGGATCGCCGACCACCAGTTGGAACGAGAGGGGGATCTGGTCTCCGTTCGTGACCAAGACGTTCTCGGTTCCCCGTTCGAGGTGATAGTTGAGCTCCGCCTCGTTGCGGCCGTCGATCGTGGTGATCTTCCCATCGTCCCCGCGCAGGAGTTCGACGAACTTCTTCACCTCGACGATGTCCGGGTTGGGGTTGTAGAAGAGGAGCACCTTGCCCGACTCGTTGGCGAGCGCGCGAGCGGTTACCATCTCCCGCATCATCCGTACCATCGAGCCACAGGCTGCGTATCCAGAACGCTTCACGATCTACCTCTGACATGAACTCGAAACGCCGGTTTCTATGGGCCGGTCCCATCTGCTCCTCGTGTAGGAACAACGGGCCGATCATAATAAAATATTCCCTCTTTGTCAACCCATGATAGGGGACGAGGGCCAGTAATTAGCCCCTATTTGACACTCGTTCCTCATCCGCGTATCCTCTTTGGCATGGATGACTCGTTCGGAAGAACGGGTCACTTTTTTACTCACACCAGCACGGGCGGGTTGAAACCCCACCCTCTACACCTGTCTCTCCTCGTATGGCCAGCCCCATTTCTCAAGCCATGAAGCAGATTGCCGAAGAAAAAGGCATCTCCTATGAATCGGTCCTCGAGACCGTAGAATCCGCGCTTGCGGCGGCGTATCGCAAGGATTTTGGCAACAAAAACCAAAATATTAAGGTTCAATTCGATCCTGAACACTACGACGGTCAAACCGCCGGTATTCGCGTGTTTGATGTGAAAATGGTGGTTGAGGACATGGAATTGCCCGAGGTTGTTGAGGAGGTTCCAGAGGAGCGCGATCGTGATCGAGATGGTCGTGGCCGTCGCGAACGTGAAAAGGAGGAGGCGAAGCCAGAGCTTAACCCAGATGGAACCTTGGTTGACCCGGTTTTCAACCCAAAGACGATGATCATGATGTCGGATGCACGTGATTTGAAGCCTGACTCGGCGCTTGGCGAAGAAATTCGTGTTGAGTTGAACGTGCCAGCCGCCTTTGGACGCATGGCTGCGCAAACCGCCAAGCAGGTTGTCTTGCAGAAGTTGCGCGAGGCAGAACGTGGCGTGATCTTCAATGACTTTAAAGGTCGTGAAGGTGAGCTCATGAACGTCACGATCCAGCGCCGTGAAGGTCGCGTCGTGCTTATCGATCTTGGTCGTGCGACGGGTATCATGTTGCCAGAGGATCAAATTGATACGGAGCGCTACTATCCTGGTACACGCATCAAGGCGTTGCTTCGTGAGGTTGTGCTTACGGGCAAGGGTCCAGAGATCCGTTTGTCGCGCACGAGTCCTCAATTGATTGTTGGACTCTTTATCCAAGAAATTCCCGAGATCGCGAATGGCGTTGTCGAGATTAAGGGTATTGCGCGTGAAGCTGGAAGCCGTACCAAGGTGGCTGTTTCGACGAACGATGAGGCGATCGATCCAATCGGTTCGTGTATTGGTCAGCGCGGCACGCGTATCCAGACCATGATTCGCGAGTTGAACGGTGAAAAGATTGATATCATCGAGTGGAGCGATAACGCATCTGAGTTTGTTCAGGCGGCGCTTTCTCCTGCCAAAGTGTTGAGCGTTGAGCTTCGTGAAGATGACGAGCACTTGGCCATTGTGTCCGTCGTGCCTGATCAGCTTTCGCTTGCGATTGGAAAAGGCGGTCAGAACGTACGCCTTGCTGCTAAGCTTACCGGTTGGAAGATCACCGTAGTTGAACAAGGTGGAAAGGTGGTTGCGGATTCTGAGACGGGAACGTTTGAAGAAATCGCGCCCCTTTCTGTTGAGGGTGACGCTGAGAAGAAGCCGGAAACGGCTGCAGAAGCGGATGCGACGGACGCGGCACGTGCAGGGGAGCCTCTTGAGGGCGCTGCGAATGCCGAAGCTGGTAAGGAGTAATCGTGGGTTTTAAACCCGCCCCCACTCATCATTTTATGTCTAGCATATTCACAACCGCTCTTCTTCAGCCCATTCTCAATTTATTGATCTGGCTTTACGGTATCTTGCCGGGTCATGACATTGGTTTTTCGATCATCGTTGTTACGATCATTGTGAAGACCTTGTTGTTTCCTCTTACGCAGGCGCAGCTTCGTCAGCAGCGCGCGTTGCAGGAGCTTCAACCAAGGATTGAGGAGATTCGCGCACGATTGAAGGACGATAAGGAAGGGCAGGCGAAGGAGCTGATGGCGCTTTATGCAAAAGAGAAGGTGAATCCAGCGGCTTCTTGTCTTCCTCTTTTGGTCCAGTTGCCTGTGTTCATCGCGTTGTATCGTGCGTTGTCGATCGGTCTTCAGTCCGCCAACTTCGACAATCTTCTGTATGCGTTTGTTGCGCATCCACAGAGTGTGAATACCAAGTTTCTTGGGTTGCTTGATCTCACACATCCAAGTTACGTGTTGGCTGTTCTTGCGGCGTTGGTTCAGTTTTGGCAGACGCGTCAGATGTTGAAGCGTCCAAGCGCGACGACGCCTCCTCCTGCAGAAGTAGAAGGAAAGCCAGCTTCGCAGGACGAGGGGATGGCGGCCATGATGAACAAGCAGATGACGTATATGATGCCTGTGCTTACGGCAGTGATCGGGTTTTCGTTGCCTGGAGGGCTCGCGCTTTACTGGCTTACGATGAGTTTGCTTACCGTTGCTCAACAAACGTGGTTGCTAAAGACTCATCCGCTCAAGGGTGCTTCTCAAGCGTCTTAATTGCCTTTTTTCTTTCCCGTACGGTACACTCCGGCCGTTTATCACTCTTGTATGAATCGATCTCCTATTCCTCAGAAAAAGACGGTCCAAAGTCGCGCCGCGTGGCTTGTCGTGCTCCTCTTGGTGACGGGTGCGTTTGCCTATCCAGCGCCGTATAACTGGGTTTCGGCTCAGTTGAAGCACAAGATTGGGTTTGGTATCGGGACGATCAGCAAGCCGTTTGTGCTTGGACTCGATCTTCAGGGTGGTACCCATCTTGAGTACGAGGCAGATGTGAGTCATGTTTCCGACGCAGATCGTCGTGAAGCGTTGAATGGTGTGCGTGATGTTATTGAGCGCCGCGTGAATACACTCGGTGTGTCTGAGCCGCTTATCCAGACCACGCAAGCTGGTTCTAGCTGGCGTGTGACGGTTGAACTCGCGGGTATCAAAGATGTTAATCAAGCGATTAAGCTTATTGGTGAGACGCCTATCTTGGAGTTTAAGGAACCGAATGATGCGGCTGGGGCGGATCTTACAGCGGAACAAAAGCAACAGCTGAGCACCAAAAACACGCAGGAGAAGGTTCAAGCGAACGGTATCCTTGCGGAAGTTTTGAAGGACCCTTCTAAATTTGATACGTTGGCACGCGAAAAGAACGCTTCCGAGGCGCTTCGAAAGAATGGTGGCGATCTTGGATTCGTAGCTGACAGCGCAGAGAACCAGGATTTATACGAGGCGTTTAAGCAAGCGGCTACGGGCACGATTGCCAAGATCGTCCTTGAGCGTCCACAGAGCTACGTTGTTGCAAAAGCTGATGAGATCAAGAGCCTCGGAAACGAGATCAAGATTCGTCACTTGTTGATTCGCGCTCCTGAGCCAAGCAAGAACTCGGAGGGCAAAGAGGTTCCGCTTAGCGATACGCAGAAGCAGGAACGTGAGAAGGCGCTTGCGAAGATCACCGATCTTAAGAAGCGCGCTACGTTGGAAAACTTTGCTTCGTTGATTAAGGAATTCTCTGAAGATCCAACGGCTACTTCGACGAATGGAGAATTGGATTGGGTTTCGAAGGGGCAGTTTGTGGACGCGAACCTCGAAAAGTCTGCCTTTGCGCTTAAGCAAGGTGTGGTGTCGGATGTTGTCGAGTCTCAGTTCGGATTCCATCTCTTGGAAAAGATTGCTGAACGTCCAAAAAATGACGTGCGTGTGCGCGTGATTGAGGTGAGGCGTACGCTTTCTACCGATATTGTTCCTGCGGATCCTTGGAAGTCTACGAAGCTCACTGGAAAGCAGTTGGCCTCTGCGCGCGTGGATTTTGATCAACACGTTGGGACGCCTCTTGTGTCTCTTCAATTCAACGATGAAGGAGCGAAGCTCTTTGAAGATATTACGCGCCGCAATGTTGGGAAACCTGTTGGTATCTTCTTGGATGGTCGCGCGATTTCTACGCCGGTTGTGCGTACGGAGATTGCCGGCGGTCGTGCGGTGATTGAGGGGAGCGGCAACGTGGAAGAAGCGAAGACATTGGCTCGTCGTTTGCAGGCCGGGGCCTTGCCTGTTGGGATTAAGCTTATCGCTCAACAAACGGTCGGACCGACCCTTGGATCTGATTCGCTGACAAAATCCCTCACGGCTGGCCTCTACGGATTCTTGTTCGTTGCGCTCTTCATGGTGCTCTTGTACCGCTTGCCTGGTGTCGTTTCGATCTTCGCGCTTGTGTTGTACGCGGCTTTGTCGGCAGCGGCGTTTAAACTGATTCCTATTACGCTTACGCTTGCTGGTATTGCCGGGTTTATCTTGTCGCTTGGTATCGCGGTTGATGCAAACGTGCTGGTCTTTGAGCGTTTTAAAGAGGAGTTGAAAGAAGGAAAGACGTTAATGATTGCTCTTGAAGAGTCGTTTAAACGTGCTTGGCCCTCTATCCGAGATGGTCACGTCACGGTGCTTATTTCCTCGGTGGTATTGTACGGATTCTCGTCTTCCGTGATTCGTGGATTCGCTCTTACACTTGCTGTTGGAACGGTTCTATCGCTCTTCACGGCTATCATCTCCACCCGTACGTTCCTGCGCTTCTTGGCTTACACGAAGCTGCAGAATATTGATTGGATTTTCCTTCGCGCTAAGCGCTAATCTTATATGTTGTTGCATGTTGTAAAGCTTCGTCGTGCTTGGTACATCGTTTCTGGTGTTACGATCGGTCTCTCTATTGCCTTTTTGGCCATGTGGGGGCTGAAGCAGGGGATTGATTTCACAGGAGGATCGCTTATGGCCGTGCGCTTCAATGCACGTCCATCCTCTGCGGATGTTCAGCGTGTGTTGGATACGAGTGGGGTGGAGTTGGGCTCTGTCGTGATCCAGCCTGTGGCGGATACCGACATGCAGTTTCGCTTGAAACCGCTTACGGAAGAGCAGCACGCCAGTGTTTTTGCGGCGCTTAAGAAGGCCTATCCAGCGGTAAGCGAGCTCCGTTTTGACGCGATTGGTCCTGTGGTGGGTGAGGAATTGCGCAAGAAGTCGATTGAAGGATTGGCGATCACGTTGCTTGCCATTCTGATCTACGTTGCCTATGTCTTCCGTAAGGTGTCGGCGCCTGTGCAATCCTGGAAGTACGGTCTGGTGACCATCTTTACCGCCTTCCATGACGTGATCGTTCCTATGGGTGTCTTCGCTTGGCTTGGGCATGCACGTGATGTGGAGGTTGGGACGTCGTTTATCGCGGCCATTCTTACGATCTTAGGGTACTCGATCACAGACACGATTGTCGTGCTTGATCGTGTGCGTGAAAACTTGCCTAAGCGCTCTGGGTCGTTTGCGGACATCGTTGAAGCGTCCGTGCATCAAACGTTCCTCCGTTCGCTCAATACGTCCTTGGCCACGTTGCTTACGCTTACCGCTGTATACTTGTTTGGAGGGTCTAGTCTTCACGAGTTTACCCTTACGCTTATCATCGGTATCGCAGTTGGAACGTATTCTTCCATCTTCATTGCCTCGCCGCTTCTTGTGAGTTGGCAGCTGTGGGTGCAGAAGTGCCGCGCGAGCTAGAAGACCGACAATCGGTGTGCTAAGATGCTGTTCGATGGACGACAGCATCTTTTCATTTCTGCCCAGCATCTTCTCATGGGACTTTGAGACGTTTTTGGACGTGGCTGGCCAGAATCCGTTTGCGGCCATGTGGCTTATTATTAAGTCAGGTGGTTGGGTGTTTCTCACCTGGTTTATTTGGTGGGCTGGGACGCAAACGTATCAGGAATATATTCAGACTCGTTTTTGGCGTAAAAAAGAGTGGATGCTCATGCAGATCACGGTTCCTCGTGTCACGGAGCAGACGTGTAAGGCGGTTGAGAATATTTTTGCCACGATCGCTGGTATTCACAACGGTCCAAGCTGGACGGAAATTTGGGTGGATGGGTTTGTGCAGCCTACGGTGAGTCTTGAGATCGCTTCCATAGATGGCCGCGTAGCTTTTTATATCTACTGCGAACGTCGGTTTGAAGCCATGATGAAATCGGCTATCTACGCACAGTATCCGGATGCGGATATCACGGAGACCGAGAATTACGCCAAGAATGTTCCGCAAAAGTTTCCTGACGATGAGTGGGATTTGTGGGGGACCGAGCTTGTTCCCGTTTTCCCGGATCCCTATCCACTCAAAACATATCCAGATTTTGAAGATAAGATTTCTGGGGAGTTGAAGGACCCTATGGCTGGTATCTTGGAGAATTTTTCCCATCTTGGTCCTGGTGAGCAGGCTTGGTATCAGATCAATATTAAACCTACGGATCAAAAGGATTTTCGCAAACGCGCAGAAAAGGAAATTAATAAAATTAAGGGTATCAAAGAGAAGGTTCCGGAGAGTTCTCTTGGCAAGGTATTTTTGTTCCCGTTACAGATCTTGGGGGAGTTTGCAAAGGTTGCGTTTGGGGGAGAGTTCGGTCCACCCGAGAAGCCAAAGGAAGAAAAGAAGGACTTGTTTCCAAAGCTTGCTGCACTTTCTCCTGGAGAAAAGAATATTCTTGAGGCTCTAGAGCGCAAGGCTTCCAAAGTGGGTTTTGATACGAAGATTCGTTACATCTATGTGGGGCGCAAAGAGGTGTTTAAGAAGCCTCGTGCTGTGCATGCGTTTATTGGGGCAATCAAGCAGATGAATACGTTCGATATGCAGGCGTTAAAGCCGGAGTCGAAAACGTGTGGCGTGAGCTCGACAATCTTGTGGTTTAAGGAGGCTCGCAATGATATTCGTAAAACGCGTTTAATCACTCGCTATGCAAAACGCTCGGGTGATGGCGTTTCTCGTTACTTCCTCTCCTCGGAAGAGCTAGCGACGCTCTGGCACTTCCCAATTTTGATGCAGGTGAAGGCGCCTTCTTTGCAGCGTACGGAGGCTAAGAAGACGGATGCTCCGGCTAATGTTCCGTTTGAATAGATTTTTTCTCTATGTCCGTTGCTTACGATCACGATCATGAACGCGAGATCACCCTGTTTGCGGAAACGAATTTTCGCAATCAGCGTCGTCGCTTTGGGATAAAAACGGATGATCGTCGTCGTCACTTGTATGTCTTGGGGAAGACGGGTATGGGGAAGACGACCCTCATGGAGAATCTCATTCTCTCCGATATTATCGCGGGTCACGGTTGCTGTTACATTGATCCTCACGGAGATACGGCTGAGAAATTGATTGATTTTGTTCCACCGCATCGCATTAACGATGTTGTGTATTTCAACCCAGCGGATACGGCGTTTCCGATGGGTTTTAATATCTTGGAAACGGATAACGATGATCAGAAGCCGCTGGTTGCGTCTGGGCTCATGGGGGTTTTTAAGAAGATTTGGCCAGATGTGTGGAGCGCGCGCATGGAGTACATCCTCATGAACTGTGTGCTCGCTCTTTTGGATTATCCTGGCGCTACGCTGCTTGGTATTAGCCGTTTGTTGGTTGATAAAGAGTATCGCACGCGTGTGACGGCAAAGATTCGCGATCCTATCGTAAAGACGTTTTGGGTGGCGGAGTTTGCTTCGTGGTCTGAAAAGTATGCGACAGAAGCGATCGCGCCTGTGCAGAACAAGGTGGGGCAATTTTTATCTTCCTCGGTGGTGCGTAATATCGTGGCGCAAGTGAAGTCTACGATTAACTTTCGTCAGATCATGGATGAAGGAAAGATCTGTATCGTGAATCTTTCTAAGGGTCGTATTGGTGAAGATAACATGCGTCTCCTGGGAGGTATGGTCGTGACGAAGATTCAGCTTGCGGCTCAGGAACGTCAGAACATGGTTGAGCATGATCGTCGTGATTTCTATCTCTACGTCGATGAGTTTCAAAACTTTGCGAATGAATCGTTCGCCACGATCTTGTCCGAGGCTCGTAAGTATCGTTTGAATTTGACGATCGCTCATCAATACATTGAACAGCTTGATGAGAAGGTGGCGCCGGCTATCATTGGAAACGTGGGAACAATTATTCTCATGCGTATTGGTGGTACGGATGCGCAGTTTTTTGAGACGGAGTTTGCGCCAACGTTTACGCCGGAAGACATGGTGAGTTTGGCGAAGTATCAGATCTACCTCAAGCTCATGGTGGATGGGGTTGCTACGCCACCGTTTTCTGCAAATACGATGTCGCCGATCGCGAAACGCATGGCTTCGGCTGACAAGGTGGTACAGGTGAGTCGTGAACGATATGCGGAGCCACGCGCGCTTATTGAGGAAAAAGTGCTCAAATGGAGTGGGTTTGAGGTAGTGGGTCCATCGGGCGCGCCTCATGCGGTGGATGATGATTATGGTGTGCCGGTTCAGGCTTCGGCGCCTTCTTCTTTGGAATCGGCTGTTTTTACGCCTCCTGCCACGCCTTCAGCTGTTCCGACATTTGGGGCTGCTCAACCTCAGCCTCAAGCCGCTCCCGCTCCTCAGCAGCCGGCGAATATTTACTATCCACCGATTGAAACAGAAGAAGAGCAGGAGGCGAGGGCTGAGCGCGCGCAGGACCGCTCACTTGATTTGGTGGCTCGACAGCCATCGGTTCCGGTGCAGCAGCCTTCTTCGCAGCCGATGGATTTGAATACGGCGGATGCTGGTTCTCAAGAAGAGTATCTCTTGCTTAAGCCTGAGCGGTTGGCGGCGATTGCGGCGGCGACGGCTGCGGCGCAAGCGGCGAATGGTGGTGGCAAGAAAAAGGAACGACCGCGTTTCGTACATACGTGTAACCGATGTGGAAAGACGTGGGAGTTAGCGATCCAGCTCGACACCTCTCGTCCGATGTATTGTCCGGAGTGTCGGCCTATCGTGCTTGAAGAAAAGAAAAATCGTGGATCGGTGGTGAAGCAAATTGCTCGTACACCGCCACCGCCGGAACAGCCGATGGTTCACCATGAGGAGGTTGCGGAGATGTCGTTTGCACACGGTGCTCAGATTTCGGCTCCTCCTGCCGCGCAGAAGCCTCGTGTGACGGGAATGCCTACGCCTCAGTCGGTTCCAGAAGAGCGTGGCAGTATTAAGATTGTGGTTGATCAGAATACGCCTCAGGAGCGTCTGAGTTTGCTTGAAGAGATTGCGCAGGCTAAGGGTCAACCACTTGAACTTGATAAAAAGGTGTTGGAGGCACGCGCAGGCGAGCCAAAGTACGAAGAGCCTCGTCCAGCGCCTCAGCAAGACACGCGCCCACCGCGTCGGGATGATCGCGGAGGTGCGCCGGCTTCTTCGTCGAGCAGCGCTCCTTCACGGGATGCGCGTCCACCACGCAGGGATGATCGTCCACGACGTGATGATAGGCCTCCTCAGCGCGAAGTAGTGAAGCAGTCCACGCGTGAGGAGGGGCTAGGTTCTCGTCCGGCTCTACCTGCACAGGATGTCGCTTCGTCGTCTGCGCCAAATTCAGCCACGGCCAAGGTCCTCGAAAAACTCCTTGATCGTCGAGCAGAACATTCCTCTCCTGCGCCAGCTCCAACTCCCGTAGCGCCTTCTCAGCCACCATCTTCTTCATCGAGCCCCAAGCCACCTTCTGTATTGAAACAAATGGTTCAGCGTGAACCGCCACCTTTTTCGGATGATGATGCTAGTTTTGGCGATCTTGATCTTGGGTTGCCACCGGCTACGGATCCTTCTTCGGCTGCGGCTCCCTCAGCGCCTTCTCGCTCGCTTCAGCCTGGTCAGCGTGTTCAATTTTAGCCCTTGGGTTCTTTATGACCTCAGATTCCCAAGTAGATGTTCCATGGTCCTCGATTGCGTTTGGACTCGTTGCTTTTGGATGTTTGTTTCTTGTGAGTGCTTCCGCTGTTCGTGCGGCAGAGCCTTTTGTTGATACGGATGGAGATGATATCTCCGATCGTTTTGAAACGCAGGTGTATCACACGGACCCATTACGGGCTGATACGGATGGTGATGGTTTTGGCGATCGTGAGGAGATCTTGCACGGGTACAATCCGAGTGGTCCTGGGAAGCTTGCGGATAGTGATTATGATGGGGATGGGTTGAATGATCGATTGGAGCTGGCGTTTGGTGCGAATCCGATGGTGCCTGACACGAATGGGGATGGGGTTTCGGATGGGGCGCAGGTGATCGCGGCTACCTCGCCTACGTCTACGACGCCCGTGTTGCTTGAAAAATCGATCTTCATCAGCCTCGCGCGTCAACAAATGGAGCCTCGTGTCAATGGAATCGCTATCGCGAACTATCCTGTTTCGAGTGGACTTGCGAGAACGCCTACGCCTGTAGGGACGTTTAAGATTTTACAGAAAAATCCACGCGCATGGTCGCACGCCGCTAAGCTCTGGATGCCATATTGGATGCATTTTAGTGGGCGTGGTCATGGAATTCATGAATTGCCGGAATGGCCGAATGGGCACAAAGAAGGGGAGAGCCATCTTGGGCATAAGGCATCGCATGGATGTGTGCGTTTGGGGGTTGGAACCGCGAAGAAGATTTATGATTGGGCTCCGGTCGGTACGCCGGTTATCATCTCGAAGCTATGATGCGTCGTTTTGCAACCGTTTGTTTGGTGGGCGCTAGCTTTTTATTCGCTTCCTTCGTTCAGGCGGCTCAGGTGTTACCTGATAGCGCTCCATTCGTACCGACGGAGGATGAATTTGTTTCGGCGGTTGTTCTTACGCCTAAGACGCATCAGGTGTTGTATGCGTTTAAGCCCGACCTTCCTCATCCCGCGGCGAGTTTGAGCAAGCTTCCAAATGCGCTCGCGTTTCTTACGCGAGGTGTGCCCATGTCTCGTCGAGTGAGTTTGTTGAAGCAGGACGAGGTTGGTGGGGGAAGATTGCGTGTTTCTTCGGGTTCGCGGATGACTGTCCAGGATATGTTTTATTCGAGTATCACAGCTAGCGCGAATAATACGGCCGCGGCACTCGCACGTCTTTCAGGCTTGAAGTCAGAGGCTTTTTTGAAGCTCATGAATCAGCAGGCAAAGTTAGCCGGAGCTAAGCACTCCGCGTTCTATGATTTTGCGGGTATGGATCCGCGGAACATGACGACGGCTCATGATATGGCTCTGATTGCTGATAAAGCCTTCGCTCAGCCAGCCATCCGACGTGCGGCTAGCATCGCTGCTTATAGTTTTACGGTCTATTCTGGAAAAACGCGTATCGCGAAAACGATCAAGAATACCAATGATCTTCTTACTAAGGATCCCGATATGTGGGTGATTGGTGGGAAGACGGGATACTTGGAGGAGGCGAAGAATAATCTGGCTGTACGCTTGCGTAAGCTGGATGAGCGTGGTAATCCCATAGCTGGAACGGATATTATTGTTGTCGTCTTCGGAGCTCCGATGAAGCAGGGGATGTTTGCCGCTGCGAAGCGTTTGGCTCTGTGGACGTGGAATACACATGCATTTTGATCAACTTGGAGAGGTGCTTAAGGCACAGGGAGAACCCGCGTTTCGACTCGCACAAATCAAGCGAGCCTTTTTTGTTGAATTGCAACCTGATTGGGAGCATGTGACGGTGCTCAGTAAATCGCTCCGTGAGACGCTTACGAGCACGATGCCTTGGAATACGCTTACGCCCATGCGCGTACAGGAGAGTACGGACGGTGCTACGGTCAAAACGTTGTTTCGTTGTGGGGATGGCAAGACGGTCGAAGCGGTGCTCATGTGCCATCAGGATGAACGTAATACCGTGTGCGTGTCTTCACAGGTTGGTTGTGCGATGGCTTGTACGTTTTGCGCGACGGGAACCATGGGGCTCAAGCGCAACCTCACGAGTGAGGAGATCGTGGAGCAGGTAATCCACTACGCACGCTATTTGAAGGCGAAGGGAGAGGGGGATGTGGTGACGAACGTGGTGCTCATGGGGATGGGTGAGCCGCTGCATAATTACGATAACGTGATGCAGGCGCTTAAGACCTTGAATGATAAGGCGGGGTTTAACTTCGGCGCTCGTCGCATGAGCATTTCTACGTGTGGGGTTGTGCCAGGTATTCTGCGCTTGGCTGATGAGCCTCTTCAGGTGAATTTAGCGATCTCGTTGCACGGAGGGACAGATGAGGTGCGATCGAAAATCATGCCGGTGAATAAGGCGTATCCGCTTTCCAAGCTTATGGCGGCTGTGCGCACTTACATGGAGAAGACGAATCGAAAAGTCATGTTTGAATATTTGCTTTTGAAGGGGATTAACGATCGTCCGGAGGATGCGCAGGCGGTGGCTGATCTTCTTGGTGATGATGTGCGCCTTGTGCATGTGAACGTGATCAAATATCACGATACGCTTGCGTTTCAGAGTACGGATCGAGGAGGGCGTACGGGCTTTGTTGAGCAATTGCGTTCGCTTGGCATCCCGGCTACACATCGCGTAACATTTGGAGAAGATATCGATGCCGCGTGTGGACAATTGGCCGTGAATGAGTCGGCGGGCAACGTTATTCAAGGATCTGAAGCGATTAAACTTAATAAAGCACCTGTCTAACGTTCTACGCATGCCGCATCGTTCTTTTTTGTGGGGGTTGAGCACGATCGCTCTTGCGGTTGTTCTTAGCGTCGCAGGACTTGTTTGGATTGTGCCCCGTTTTTCTTCGCCAGCGCCTTCTCACCGGCTGCCTACCACCTCTACGGATCTTGTAGACCTTGATCTTGAGCCTGGTTTACTTGGAGAGGAGAGCACATCAACTGAATCATTTTCTTTGACGTCCTCTACAACCAAGGCTTTGCTGCACGATGCGCCGCTTGCGTATCTGCGTCGTGCGAAGGATGAGCCAGCGCCATCTTCTACGGAGCGTGCGGTGCGAGTACCGATTCTCATGTATCACCACGTTCGTTCCATGAAGCCTACGTTTACGGCGAAGGATCGTTTGTTTACGGTTACGCCCGAAGACTTTGCTTTGCAGATGGAGGGATTGGTTCGGGCGGGGTACACAACGATTAGTCCGCGTGATTTAGAAGCGGCGCTTAATGGAATGGCGTCGTTGCCAAAGAAGCCTGTTCTTCTTACGTTTGATGATGGATATCGTGAACATGCTACGGTGGTGTTGCCTATTTTGCAGAGACTTCATCTTAAGGCGACCTACTTCATTATTTCGCAGGGGTACCGCATTCATGCCTACATGACGAATGAGATGGTGCGTGAGGCGGATGCGAGCGGGCTTGTCACAATTGCGGATCATACGCGGCACCATGTCTTTTTGGCGCGCATGAGCCCGGCGGCACGTGTTCCGGAGATCGTCGACTCTAAAAAGGAGCTTGAGACGCTACTTGGCCATCCTGTCTACGACTTTGCCTACCCATATGGGAGCTGGAGTCAGGCGGCGGCGGATGAGGTGCGCGCGGCTGGATATACGCTTGGATTTGGCGTGCGTCTTGGGGCGCTGCATGCGTCTTCGACGCGCTATCGGCTGCATCGCATCCGTGTCTTAAATGGAGAGAATGTCGCTTCACTTTTGAACGCGTTCTCGAAGCCTTGACGGAACTGACGAATTTCGATGATATGGCGTATCGGTTCTTGGTATGACGTCTTTTCGATCCACTTCCGCGTTTTCAAAAAAGCGCATCCTCGTCGGCATGTCCGGCGGGGTGGATTCGAGTGTCGCGGCGGCGCTTTTGCAGGCGGAAGGCCATGATGTAGTTGGTGGATTTATCAAAAATTGGTCGGATAGCAAGGATCTTTGGACGGGGGAGTGTGAGTGGCGCGGCGAACGTCGTGATGCTATGCGTGTGGCGGCTCGTTTGGGCATTCCGCTTCTTACGTTTGATTTTGAGGTATCGTATCGCGAGCGTGTGTTAGGACGGATGTTCCGGGAGTACGAGGCGGGGATTACCCCGAATCCGGATGTGCTGTGTAATCAAGAAATCAAGTTTGGATTATTTTTTGAAGAAGCGGTGCGGCTTGGATTTGATGGAGTGGCCACGGGGCATTATGCACGCGTGGAACGAGAGGATGATGGTCGAGCTCACCTGTTAAAGGGGGTAGATCCGGATAAAGACCAATCCTATTTTTTGCATCGACTTTCTCAGGATGTTTTGCAACGCACGTGGTTTCCGATTGGTGGGCTACGCAAGACTGAGGTACGAAAGCAAGCCGAACTGTTTGCGTTGCCTACAGCGCACAAGCCTGATAGTCAGGGGATTTGTTTTATTGGGAAGCTTGATTTTAAGGAGTTTCTTCGCAAAAAGATTCCGGCGCGACCTGGGGAGATCGTGACGGCGGAGGGGGAGATCGTTGGTCGTCATGATGGACTTGATGCGTTTACGATCGGGCAGCGCCAGGGCATTCACGTCTCGAAGGACCAGCGAGCATGGTATGTGGCTGGTAAGGATCTTGAAGGAAATCGGTTGATCGTGGTTCCGGGTCGGGAGCATCCGCTTCTCTATACAAGCGAGGCGATGATTCATGATGTGAGCTGGTGCGTGGAGGATGCTTGTGCTGAGCAGGGTGCTGTTGCTGTTGAGGTGGCTATTCGTTATCGGCAGGCGCCGGTTCGGGCGAGTATCTCTCGGTTGGGCCATGAGTATAGATTGTCTTTTCACGAACCTGTTTGGGCTTTGGCGCCTGGACAATCGGCTGTTTTGTATAAACATGAGGAGTGTATTGGGGGTGGCTTTTTGGCCACGATTCCGGTAGTCTAGCGGCATGCAGGCACCCCGTTCGACAAAGCGACTTGAGTGGATTTCGCTCGTGTATTTGTTGTTTTTTGTGTTGACGGTTCTTTCCCCGTCAATTTATCGCCAAGATTATTTTGGGATTCCTCAAACAGCACTGGAGGAGATCACCATCTTCTTGTTTGGATTGGCTGGACTGCTTACTTTTACCTTTTACGAGCGATACATGGAGCGCCGGGAGCGGGAACGAGAGCGGGTGCAGATCGACTATGAACGTGCCAAGAAAGAGTTGATGGAATCGTATGCGTATATCGGATCCATCAACCGCAAGATTGAGCTTCTAAAGAACTTGGCGCAGGATGCTTCTACGGCTGTGCAAGGAAAGCAGTTGCCGAAGGACTTGTTTCACTCGTTGGCAGCGAATGCCTGTGCGGCGGCTGGGGCTCAGTGCGCTCTTCTACGCTTTGTGGAGCTTGATCCTTTGCGTACCGAGCGGGAATTTACACATGATCAAGATGGGAAGTTTGCCTTCCGTATCGCGAACAGGGACTTAAAGCATGTTCACGAGCAGGGGCTTTCGCACGCACTGCTCGAATCAGAGGATCGTAAGAAGATTGCGATTATTCCTTCGGATCATGTGCGGGGGCCTTATAAGGCGTACCTTCTTTTGCATGTTGATAAGGAGGTTCCTGAGGATTTCGACGTCTCACTCCTCAAAATCTTTGTGAACCAGGCAGAGGCCCTTTACCACAACTTTAACGCCAGGGAAGAGGTTGCTCTTAAGAAATAGCCTTGTCTCTTTTTCTTTCTTTGGCTAGGCTTTGACACATTCCTATGATGACGATTCACGAGATCCGTAAGGCGTATTTGGATTTTTTCGCTAGTAAGGGGCATGCGGTTATTCCGTCTGCTTCGCTTTTACCTGAGAATGATCCAACGACCTTGTTTACTGGTTCCGGCATGCAGCCGATGATCCCGTATTTGTTGGGGGAGGTGCATCCGCTTGGTACGCGGATCGTGGATAGCCAGAAGTGTTTTCGTGCGCAGGATATTGAGGAGGTGGGTGATAATCGTCACACCACGTTTTTTGAAATGTTGGGGAACTGGTCTTTGGGCGCCTATTTCAAAGAAGAACAGATTGCGTGGATGTTTGAGTTTTTAACGAAGAAGCTCGGATTGGATGCAACGCGTTTGTACATCACGGCGTTTCGTGGAAATGATGCGCTTGGGATTCCTCGGGATGATGAGGCGGTGGCGCTTTGGCAGAAGCAATTCGGAATGGATGCGAAGGTTGTTGATTTTTCTGAGCGCGACGGGATGCAGGGTGGACGGATCTTTTTTTACGATGAAAAGAAGAATTGGTGGTCGCGTTCCGGTGTGCCGAGCAAGATGCCGGTTGGGGAACCTGGTGGGCCAGATACGGAGATGTTTTATGATTTTTCTCCGGCATCTGGCGAAGGGCATTTGCGTGGCGATGCGGATAAAGAAGTCTTCGGCCCTCATTGTCACGTGAACTGCGATTGCGGACGCTTTTTGGAGATTGGTAACAACGTCTTCATGGAGTATCAGAAGACGGAAGGCGGGTTCACGAAACTTAAGCAACGAAACGTCGATTTTGGTGGAGGGCTTGAACGCGTGGCTGCGGCACTCCAAAATAATCCGGATGTGTTTTTGACGGATGCGTTTGCGCCGATTATTCGTTGGCTTGAGGCGAACTCTGGAAAGACGTACGGAGCGGATGATCAATCAACCAAATCGTTTCGCATCATCACGGATCATATTCGTGCAGCCACGTTTGTGATTGGTGATCCTCGCGGTGTATTGCCGTCGAACGTGGGAGCTGGATACGTTGTGCGTCGGTTGCTTCGTCGTGCGATTCGCGAAGGACGTCGTTTGGGGATTCAGGGATCATTCTTGCCAGCGATCGGTCAGGCGGTGATCGAGGCGTTCGGTGATCACTATACGGAGCTTAAGAGCAACCAAGAAAAAATCCAAGCTGAACTCGCAAAAGAAGAGGAGAAGTTTAGTAAGACGCTTGAGAAGGGGTTGAAAGAGCTTGAGAAGATGGCAGGGCAGGGGAGTGTTTCGGGTGAGCAGGGGTTTGTCTTGTTCTCGACGTATGGCTTCCCTTGGGAGCTGACGGAAGAGCTTCTCGTTGAGCGCGGCATGAAGGTTGATCGTGATGCGTTTGAGAGTGAGTTCAAGAAGCATCAGGAACTTTCGCGTACGGCTTCTGCCGGTGCGTTTAAAGGTGGATTAGCTGATCAATCGGCGGAAACCACGCGCTTGCATACGGCAACGCACCTTTTGCACCAGGCGTTACGAACGGTGCTTGGGACGCATGTGGAACAGCGCGGATCGAATATCACGGCGGAACGTCTTCGTTTTGATTTTTCTCATGGACAAAAGGTGGCCCCGGAAGAGCTCGCGAAGGCTGAGGAGCTGGTCAACGAGGCAATTCGCAAGGATATGCCGGTTGTGATGGAGGAGATGACGGTTGAAGATGCGAAATCTCGTGGCGTGATTGGATTGTTTGAAGATAAGTATGCGCAGGTTGGGGGCAAGATCAAGGTGTACTTCGTTGGTGACTTTTCGAAGGAGATTTGCGGCGGTCCTCATGTGACACGTACGGGGGAGTTGGGATCGTTCAAGATTCAGAAGGAGGAGGCTGTGTCAGCGGGGGTAAGACGCATTAAGGCGGTGGTGACGGGGCCGAAGGGTTAGTATGGGTCGGTTAGAGCGCCTGCAGAAGAACCCAAAGCTGCTTTCTGTCGCCAAGGTGTTTGCGGAACTCAAATCGATCAACGTCGTTATTACGCTTTTCTACCTTCATCGTGGTGTCACGTTGGATCAGGTTTTTTATTTGAGCATTGTTTGGTCGATTACTTCGCTTATCGTAGAGGTGCCGACGGGGTATCTTGCTGATCGCTTTGGTCGTAAGCATACGCTGCTCTTAGGGACGGCTGTCACGTTCTTATCTTACGTCCTGGCGTTTTTTGCGCATGGATTTTGGATGTTCTGCCTTCAGTTCATACTCATGTCATTTGGGTTCGCTTGTTTTTCGGGGACGGAAGAAGCCCTTTTGTATGACACGCTCAAGGAAACGGGTGAAGAGGGTAAGATGACGAAGTATTTTGCCAAGTTGAATGCGGCGCGTCAGGTGATGAAGATCTTTGTCCCTTCGTTGGGGGCATGGATCGCGAAGGACCTTTTGGAATGGCAATTTCAGATTCTTGTAGCGATGGATATCGTCGGAACGGTTGTTTCTTGGTTTGTGCTTACTAGGCTTGAGGAACCGGCGCATGTGAAAGAGGTTGCTGCATATGAGAAGGGGATTTTCGCCCAGAGCCTCCGTACGATTCGCGAAGAGCCGTTTCTTATGCGTGTGGCCTTGAATAAGACACTGGTTTTCATTGCGAGCTTTTTGGTATGGAGGATCTATCAGCCGTATTTCACGGAGCATGGGATTTCGGCGGCGTGGTTTGCCCTGCTCTATGTTCTCTTTAAGGGAGGGGAGACGGCGACACTTTTAGGCCTTCATCGGCTGGAGGCCTTCTTTTCCGCTGAGCGACTGGCTTCGCTGGTGCTGAAGCTGATCATCGTTTCCCTTGTAGGTATGCTGGTGTTTCCTTATCAGCCCCTTCTTTTGTTTGTGAGTACCTTGGGGGTTCTCTACTTCTCCGCCATCCGTGAACCCATGTTCTCGCACGCCATGAATCAGAGGATTGCCTCCCGTAGTCGAGCCACCACCCTCTCAAACCTCTACGTTATTAAGGGGATGTTGGATATCCCCCTCCTCTTTCTTTCTGGGTGGCTGGCTCTTCATGACCTGCGAGGCGTGATTGCTCTGGCTCTCGGGGTCTGCCTTTTTGTCCTTTTTGCTCTACCAGTCGTGGGCGATGAGGCTCGGGATCCGCTTCCTGAGGCTTAATGTAGGTAAAAAAGACTAGGAAAACGTTTATGGAATGGGTGTAAAGCCCAAATAGTTGACAGCCTAGCGAAAAACTTGCTACACTCCGGCCAATCATTCAACTATCCACGTGCCGTACCAAGCTGGCCTTGCGCACGGTGACACCGAGGAAGATGCCCGGCGGTCACCCTATGCTACGTACACACGTCCATTTTGCATCCATGCATCATCTCTATGGCGGGTAAAAACGTCTCTCCCAACAAGGACTTCTTGGTGGTAAAGGGGACGATTGAAGAAAATCTTCCTGCCGCCACGTTTCGTGTCAAACTTGAAAACGGACAAGTCATTCTCTGCCATCTTTCTGGAAAGATGCGCATGAATCGTATTCGTCTCACGCCTGGCGATCAGGTCCAGCTTGAGATGACCCCATATGATTTGACGAAGGGTCGGATCACTTATAGATTGTAGCCCTTACATTAGCGATTTTTATGAAAGTTCGATCGTCTGTAAAAAGCATGTGTCGCGACTGCCAAGTGACGCGCCGAAAGGGTCGTGTCGTGGTTGTCTGCCCTAAGAATCCAAAGCATAAGCAGCGTCAAGGTTAACCTCTATGGCTATTGCACGTATTGCTGGAGTATCCCTCCCTCAGAACAAGCGCGTCGAAATCGCGCTCACTTATATTTATGGTATCGGTGCTACCACGGCTAAGGCTGTGCTCAAGACCGCTGCCATCTCGTCCGACATTCGCGTGAAGGACCTTACGGAAACGCAGGCCAACCAATTACGCGACATCGTTGAGAAGACGCACAAAGTGGAAGGTGAATTGCGCCGTGAAGTACTCTCAAACATCAAGCGCTTGAAGGAAATCGGTTCCTACCGCGGAAGCCGTCACGTGAAGGGTCTTCCTGTTCGCGGTCAACGTACTAAAACCAACTCGCGTACCATCCGTGGCAACGTTCGTAAGACCATGGGTTCTGGTAAACGTAAACTTGAGAAGACCTAATCTATGAGCGAAGACGCAAAGAAAGTGGCCGCCACTGAGGCCGCCGCTTCTCCAAAAACCAAGACTTCAAAAGCCAAGCCAAAAAAGGGTGGCAAAAAGGTGCGCGCCCAGATTTCGCAGGGTAAGGCGTATATTCAGGCCAGCTTCAACAACACGATCGTCTCGTTTACGGACATGAATGGTTCCGTGTTGGGATGGTCGAGCGCTGGGGTTGTTGGATTTAAAGGTCCTAAAAAGGCCACGCCATACGCCGCTTCCGTTATCGTGCGCGATGTCGCAGAAAAGACCAAGGACTTCGGATTGAAGGATCTTCATGTGTTCGTGTCCGGTGTTGGTCAGGGTCGTGAAGGTGCACTTCGTGCGCTCAACGCCAACAATTTAAACGTGCTTTCCATTAAAGATGTGACGCCGATGCCGCACAACGGGTGCCGTCCACCACGTCCTCGTCGTGTCTAACGCAATATGAGATTGAACCTCAAGGCAAAATTCTCTCGCCGTGAAGGCGCGCCTGTCTCCGATCGATCCGCCCACGCTAAGGCGCTTGTTCGCCGTCCATTTGCTCCTGGTGTCCATGGTCCTACAGGCAACAAACGCACCACGGAATACGCAAAGCAGTTGCGCGAGAAGCAGAAGGCGAAGCGTATCTACGGACTTAACGAACGCCAATTCCGCAACTTGTTTGATGAGGCTGCCTCCAAGCAAGGTAACACGGGAGAAACGCTCATCCGTCTTTTGGAAACGCGTCTCGACAACACGGTGTATCGTGCTGGCTTTGCCAAAACGCGCGCCGCTGCTCGTCAATTCGTCTCCCACGCTCACTTTAATGTGAACGGCAAAAAGGTAAACATCCCTTCCTACCGCGTGCGCTCGGGAGAAATTATTGCTGTTCGTCAGAACAAGCAGAACAAGGGGAACTGGAAGGGCGCTGCCGAAACACTTAGCAAACACCAGGCTCCTTCTTGGTTGTCGCTCACAGGAGCGGAGATGTCTGCGAAGGTGACGGGTGTTCCTGTCGGTCAAGAATTGCAACAACCCTTCGATGTGAAGCTCATCGTTGAGTTCTATTCTCGCCAATAATTCGAACCTTTTTATCCCTCATCCCTTCCGTATGGATCCCATCATGCTTCCATCAAAAATCACGTTCATGCGCGGCGATCGCCCGCATGAGGGAATGCTCGTGGTCGAACCATGTGCACAAGGCTACGGGACGACGCTTGGAAATGCTTTGCGCCGTGTGCTTTTGTCGTCTTTGCCAGGCGCTGCGGTGACTGCGGTTAAAATCAAGGGCGCGGATCATGAATTCGCGACCATGCCAAACATTAAGGAGGACGCGCTCGAAATCATTTTGAACTTGAAGCTGCTTCGTCTCAAATTGTTTTCCGAGGAGCCTGTCAAACTCACGCTGTCTGTAAAGGGTGAGAAGCAGGTGACCGCCGCGGACTTTAAAAAGGATGCCTTAGTCGAGATCGTGAACCCAGAGCTTCCGATCGCGACGATCACGGCTTCATCTGGTAGCTTCGAAATCGATGTGTGGGTCTCTCCAGGACGAGGCTACAAATCGATTGACGAACGCGGAAAAGAGAAGCTTGAACTCGGCATGATCGCGATTGATGCGCTTTACAACCCGGTCATCAACGTCTCCTACAAAGTGGAAGCGACGCGTGTGGGAGAAAAGACGGACTTCGATAAACTTGTGTTGCGCGTAGAGACCGACGGGACGATTGATCCTCTCGAAGCGGTGAACCAGGCCGTGCAGATCGTGACGGATCACGTGGCGACGCTCAAGAATCTCGCGTACAGTGAATAATATATTATATGAGACATCGACACGCAGGAAAAACCCTTGATCGTAACTCGACCGCCCGTCGTGCGCTTATGCGTGCGCTTGCGACTTCGATCATTTTGTACGAAAACGTTAACACCACGCTTGCAAAAGCGAAGGCTGTTCGCCCATTCGTTGAGCGCCTCATCACGCGCGGTCGCACCAAGAGCTTGGTGGCACGCCGCATGCTCATGAAGGATCTTTTGTCTGAGAACGCCGTGAACAAGGTGCTCGAAGAGCTTGGTCCTCGCTACGCAACGCGACCTGGTGGCTACACCCGCATTCTTAAATTAGGTTCTCGCAAGGGGGATGGCGCCGATGTGGCCCAGATCCAACTTGTGAAATAATTCTATGGCTTGGAAGAATAAGCGTGGCATGCCCACGATCAAACGCGAAACGGTTACGGTCGACGCCTCTGGACAAGTGGTGGGTCGTTTGGCAACCAAAATCGCCCACATGCTGACCGGAAAGGATCAGCCTGGGTACACGCCTCACATCGATAGCGGTGCTATTGTGAAGGTAGTGAACTCCGATAAGCTCGTTTACACTGGTAAGAAGATGGAGCAGAAGGAGTTTTTCCGCACGTCGAACCGTCCAGGTGGGCTTAAGCGCACGCCCGTTGCGAAGCTTCAGGCCGAGAAACCAGGCGCGATCTTGGTGCACGCGGTCAAGTACATGTTGTCAAAGAACCGCACGCAAAAAGATCGTCTTAAGCGCTTGATGATTGTGAACTAACTATGGCTACCGAACCTAAGAAGAAGGCCCCTGCCGCCGCGAAAGCGCCTCGTGCAAAGGCCGTCAAGAAAACAAAGGAAGAAACGACTGCATCGGCTCCTGCAGAGGTTGCTGAGGTTGTGCGTTACGAGGCTGGCTCGTACATCAACGGCCTTGGTCGTCGCAAGACGGCGATTGCTCGTGTGAAGCTCGTGAAGAGCGGAACCGGCAAAATCAAGGTCAACGGCCGTGATGCAGAAGTTGTATTCCCAGGCTTTGAATTGGGTGGCTTGGTCCGCAACGCCCTCAAGGTAGTTGGCATGGATGGTGCTATGGATGTAGTTGCTAACGTGAGCGGTGGTGGGATGCGTGGTCAGGCTGAGGCGGTTCGCCTCGGTGTGGCTCGCGCCCTCGTTGAGCTCAACCCAACGTACCGCAAGGTCCTCAAGAAGCTCGGCTACATGACCCGCGATCCACGTTCCAAAGAACGTAAGAAACCAGGTCTCAAGAAAGCTCGCCGCAGCCCACAGTGGTCCAAGCGTTAATTTGCACATCAAGCACTCGTCGAAAGGCGAGTGCTTTTGTATTAGATGTTGTGCGATAGATGAGGGTTCTTGGATCTGCTATACTGGTTGCGTCTATGTATCTTTCGCGTCTTTGGAGTGGTTCTTTGCTTTTCTTTTCCTCGCTCCTTTTTTTAGGCGCTCCTCTCGTTGTGCGAGCAGCCGCTTGTTCTATCATTGCCGATACGGTGATTGATCAGGCGTATGTTGACGCCCCGGAGAATAATTGTACGTCGATTGATATTCAAGAAAATGTAAGCACCACTTGGATCGGAACGGTGAGTCTTGGTGGGGGAGTTGTGACGGTGAAGAGTGGTTTTACAATGACGATGGGATCCTCGAGCGAGATGGTTCTTGGTCCTATGGATGATTTTGTTGTGGAGAGTGGGGCTACGCTTACGCAGGTTGCTGAAGATCCTTACGGGATTCGAGTTACTGCTAGAAATATAACTGTCTACGGGAATATTAGTGCAAATGGTAAGGGATGTTCAGGTTCTGCGTCTGGTGTTGGTTCTGGTCCGGGCCTGGCTACGGGTGTTTGTACTTTGGGTGAAACCGGTTCCGGTTTGGATGCTAACGGAGGTGCTGGGTATGGGGGGCGCGGGGGTGCTTCTGTTTCGCTAGGGGCCGATGTTTCTGCCACGTATGGGTCTTCGACGTACCCAGATCTTCTGGGGTCGGGCGGTTCTTCTGGGGGAGCCAGTGCTTCTGGCGGGGGGCTTATTCATCTTTCTGCGAGTGGTGTTTTGAGCGTTGAGGGGGCGATTTCAGCGAATGGGCTTACTAGTTCCGGTGGTGCTGGATCCGGTGGGTCGATTTATGTGCGCGCAGCGACGTTGACGGGTAGCGGTTCGATCCAGGCAAACGGTTCAAATGCTGGTTGGTGTACGTATGGTGGAGGCGGAGGTGGGGGGCGTGTGGCTGTATATTATGGGGCGCTGGGAACTTTTTCTTTGGGGAATGTTCGCGCTTCGGCTGGGGTGGGGGATGTTTGCCGTGGAGGGTCCGATGGTGAGAAGGGGACGACGTATATTCTTGATCGCCTTTCTTATGCGCCCGAAGCGAGCTTGCGCGTGACGTCTGGTATCGATCTCGCGTCGGATTTTCCTTCTCAATATACGAATATCGTGTTTGATGGAGGTGCTAGAATCGGCTGTGGGGATGCGCGGTCTTCGTTGGAGATTGATTCGACAGGTGCATTTAACGACGATGGCGCTGTTTGGACGTGTTCCTCTGTTATTCCTAGCGTCGTGGTTAGTTCCACGGGGGTTGCTACTTTTACAGGGACGTCTCTTAGTTTTACTAATACCGATTTGTTTACGTTTTCGGCTCTTGATTTTGTGAATAGTGGCGTCTCCTTCTCTGTTCCGAAGGCTGGTTCTCGTGGCACGTTGTCTGTAAGAAACTCTGCTCTTACTCTCACAGGGTTTACGTTTACGGGGGCTGTGCATGCCGGTGCGGTTAGTGCGGATGGTGGGTTGCTGTCGCTCCCGCTCACGACAACGCTCTCTCTTGTGAATTCAGATATATTCGCAAACGTTTCCACTACTCTTGCTACGTTGTCTATTGATGCTTCCTCCTCTCTTAATGCTAGTGGTAAGGGGTGCCCTGGCCCTCTTGTCGGGGCGGGATTTGGCCCGGATCTTGTGACGGGTGTATGTGCTCTTGGCGAGTCTGGCGCGGGTCTTAGTCCTAGTGGCGGTGCTGGGTATGGCGGTATTGGAGGTAGCTCATCTCTTGAAAGTGGGCCTTCTTTAACGTATGGATCAGCTACTTACCCTTACTTGTTGGGATCAGGAGGTTCTATGATTTCCGGTGGCGGACGTATTCTGCTTTCTGTTACGGGTACCGCTACCATTAATGGAACGATCACGGCGGATGCTGCTGGCGGATCTGGTAATTCTGGCGGATCGGGTGGATCTGTTAATATCACTGCCAATACCATCATGGGAAGTGGATCTATTTCCGCGAATGGTGCAAATGCTGGGTGGTGTGGTTGGGGCGGAGGTGGTGGGGGAGGTCGTGTTGCTTTGCGCTATCAGACGTTGGGTACGTTTGATCCGTCGTCTGTTAGCGTTAATGGTGGGTCTGGCGACGGTTGTCGTGGTGGCGCGAGCGGAGGTGTTGGCTCCATCTACACCCTTCTCCTCAACCAATCCCCCTCGACTCCAACTTCCCTTGGCCAAGCCGTCCTCGTAAATGGTTCCACAACCGGTACCAACAATCCTGTCTTCACCTTCGATATCTCTGATCCAGATGGTGCTGATACGGAGCAATATCGTATTCAAATCGATAACGATCCTGACTTCTCCTCTCCTGTCGTCGACTACACGAGCGCTCTTGGTGCTCAAGGGACACGCACGTTCCAAGTCGGTCAGGCAATCGGTGGGGGAACCTATACCGTTGGTTCTTCAGGCCAAACCCTTGTTGATGGTGCGTACTATTGGCAGGTTCAGGCCATCGACGTAGCTTCTGCTGCTTCTGCTTACGCACTCGTGAATGGAGGCGCTATCGCCTTTCATGTAGATACTACGATCCATTCCATTCAATTTGCTCAATCCACTGCTTCTGCTCTTGAGAGCGTTACGGCTACTTCTGTTCGTATCACACTCAACACGCCTCACTTTGAAACGGCCACGGTTCACTATGCTATCACGAGCGGAACTGCCACAGGAGGAGCGGAGGACTATACTCTCGCTTCTGGTACCGCAACCATCGATATCGGAGATACTAGCGCGACCATCCCTCTTGTGATCGTGGATGATTCTGTAGCTGAACCATCAGAAACCCTTGTCATCACCCTCTCAAGTCCAGCATTTGCTTCTCTTGGTTCCAACACAACGCATACCTACACCATCCTCGACAATGACACGGCTGGGGTGACGGTATCTGCATCCTCCCTTTCTCTCACAGAAGGACAGTCTTCTGATTACACCATCGTCCTCACGAGTGCTCCAACCACGACGGTCACCATCACTCCAACGGTTTCTGGTCTTGCGAGCGTGTCTCCAGCTTCTCTCTCCTTCAGCTCACTCAACTGGAGCACGCCTCAAACCGTGACGGTTACGGCAACCGATGATTCTATCTACCAGGGCACCCATTCCGCTACGGTGAGTCACGCGATGACGACCACGGCGTATGGGTATGATGCTATTACCCTTGGCACGGTCTCCGTTTCTATCACGGACAATGATTCAAGCGGTGGTGGAGCATCTACGGCAGGCTCTGGATCAGCAGGCTCCATCGCCATGCCTGTGACCTGGAGCTTCACCTCTCCCGTCATTCCACCCACGGCTCCTGTCTCTTCTGGACCTGCATCGACTCCATCTCCTTCGACCGAGTCGCCTGCAGCTCCAACCGTGCCTCCAGTTCCAACTCCAACCCCAACTCCTGACGCTCCCGTCATCTTCCGCGCTCCTCCTGCTTCTGTTCGTGTTGGTGACACCCTTCGCTTTACCTAC
>CAZLPD010000014.1:0-28496 GCA_964561355.1 uncultured Gammaproteobacteria bacterium | reverse complement strand
CGCCTCCTCCCCGCCGAAGTCCTTGTTCACGATGGAAAAGTCACTCTCATCCGCGAAGCAGAAACGTTAGAAGATGCGCTTCGCAATACACGAATACCCGATCACCTAACTACCCACGACTCCGTATCACAACAATAGACCCAAGCAACATCAAAGCACCTCCCAGAAAAAAACCAGGCGTTAATCGTTCGCGCCAAAGAAGCATCGTAAAAAACATCACAAAAAACGGATAACTGATCTCAATGATAGACGCCGTCGACGCACCAAGCTCCTTGATCCCGTACAAGATAAAAAGGCCAGCCAAGCTCACAAGAGCAGACGAAAGAAGCATGAGCGGAAAGTTCTTAGCATGAACAAGCTCATCAATAAGGGCCCCATTCTGAAAAAACGCAATCGGAACAAAAAGCAAAAGAGTGACGCAAGCATTCACGATCGCCAAATGCAGAGGAGAACTCGTGCGCAAAACCTTTTCATCTAAGGCATACGTAAGACCCCACGTCATCGAAGCAAGAATCGCCCAAAAATAGCTAAGGGATTGTTTCATGACCACAGTATACAGAACATACAAAAACTCCGCCCTAAAGCGGAGTTTTTGTATGGTGGAGCTTGGCGGAACAAGTTCTAACTTCAATTAGCTAAATACCGTTACTGGTCCTTTCTAAATTTGCGAAAATGCCTCTCTAAAGCAGCTAGATCTTTTTTTGTGCCTGCGTGTAAAGGCGAAGGGAGCTCATTCAGCTTATACCATCCAATCTCTGTCATACTTTCCGGTTCATTCATTTTGGCCTCTAAGCGATCTACGAGTACAATATAAGGTAATATAATCCAGTGCTTCTTAGTCCCATCCGGAAGAACCTGCAAGAAAGATTGTGGAGGAAGCGCCTCTTCGATAGAACCGCTGCAACCATATTCTTCTGAAAGTTCTCTTTTCAAAGTCTCTTCCGGCGATTCACCGAATTCAAGCTTGCCGCCACCATTGTTCCAAGTTCCACGTTCATCACGACAATTTTCACTACGCTTATGAAAAAGAAAATAGCCGTCTTTATCATGGCAATAAACGCTCACTGCTACCCCAGTAAAATCAATACCCGCTTTCATAAGTGAAACTATGATCTCAAGATATGATCTCGTCAATCGAAGTTTTTTATATTGTATTAGATCTTCCGTTAGCCCCTACAACAAAAATCTCCGCCTTTGAAGCGGAGATTTTACGTGGTGGACCCTAGCGGGATCGAACCGCTGACCTCTTCCATGCCATGGAAGCGCTCTACCAGCTGAGCTAAGAGCCCCTATCGGAACGCTGGGAGTGTGCCAAACAGCGCCCAAATCGTCAACCGTACTGCATTCTATGCCACGCCCTAGCCTGCCCATGCGCCTTGCGCATCCGCTTCACAAGATCATGCGTCACCGCCTCATGAGCGTGCCCGCTCTGCGCCTCCTCAGCCCGCGCCTCCCAAAACCTCGCCGTGGCAGGCAAGCGCTCTCCCAAATACTGATCCCACTCCGACAAAGAATCCTGCGACTCCCCTGACGCTCTGCGATCAACGCTCGCCCTAACCTCAACACGCTCCTCATCAATCACCCCTCGCACACACAATTCCGACCGCACCATCTCCACGCGCATCCGCTGCTCGCCATCCATAAAAGATGCGCCGCCTCGCACCCCTCGCATCCAATCTCTCCACTCACGCAAAAGCTCAGCCGTATCCATCTCGGCAACTTCAACACGCTCAAGCAATCGCCCCAAAGCACGCTGCTCGGCCTCCAGAGACAACGCCTCCGATCGCGCACCCTGAAACCGCCGAATACGCTCAGCGATAGCCGCAAGGCGCTTATCAGCATGATGCAGCGCCCCCTCAACCCGCTCCGCAAGCCCACGCTGCGTGCGCGCCAAACTTTCACGAACCTCGACCATCTCACGCGAAAGCACGCCCCGGCTCTTGGCGGACGCGTGCGTTCCCTTGTTCGTGATCCACCCAAAGAGCTTCATAAAACACGTAACAAACCCTCCCAACTACTTCTTCTTCGTCTTCGCTTCCAACACCTGTAAACGCTTTTGCACCGCCGTGTTCGTAGGGACACTCGCAGCAACCGTCCGCAACTGCACCAATGCATCATCTAATCGCCCAGCATCTTCATACAACGAAGCCAGCTGCCAACGAGCACGCATCTGTGCCCCATCCATCGCAACCGCTCGTTCAAACGCCTGGATCGCCTTCGCCCGATCCCCTACGCGCGTGTACAAAACCCCAAGCTCGAACAAATGATCCGCGACCTGATCTTGTTGGGACACCTTTTCAAGATACGTAATTGCCTCCGCCGTCTTCCCCTCTCGATCCAAAACCACCGCGAGGTAATATTCAGCCGGCACATAATCCGACTTAAGCGTCAGCGCATTCTGAAACCAGAGCACAGCCTTCCCAAGCGCTTCCGATTCATCCTGCTTAGCCTTGCGCACCACCGCCGCATCCTTCGCATCAAGCAACATACGCGCGTCCTCGGCCCGTGCGAGCATAAGCTTCCCGATAGCCGTAGGATACACCGGACTCTGAGGATCGCGAGCAATAGCTTCTTGATAATCCTTCATCGCAAACGCATCAGCCCCTCGCGTAAACGGAGCAACGCTCGCATACACAAGCCCCGCATTCGACCAATTCTCAGCGTTTACAGGTGCCAGGCGAATAGCCTCAAGCGCTGCATCCACCATCTTTGAAACATCATCCCCAACCAATCGAGCCTGCTCAGCCGGAGGCTTGTCCTTCGTGCGTTGCAAGACGCGAACTAAATAGGCCTGCGAAAGCATACGTGCCGAAGCATCATCCCAAGGATGAATAGCTCTGACCGCTTCCAACCGCTCAATCGCCTGATCCGCCGAAAGAGCTCCCTGCTGATACGCCTCAACCGTATGCGCAAAACTCGACTCCGCCCAAAGCATCTGCCCGCCCAGCACCAACACCGAAAGAGCGATGAGCCCAGCCACAACTGCCTTCACCGGAAAAATGACCGAGAAAATGCCTCGCGTTCCATCAAGCATCACGCGTCGGCGTGCACCAAAGCCAAGCAAACATCCAGCGAGAGTCCAGAACAAGATCTGATGCGAGAGGTTGAACGTGTAGAAAGGAATCGCTGCCAAAAGCGCCACCCATCCTCCAAATGGCAAAAGCGCCGCATACCACCCGTCCTCCTGCTCTGGCCCACGTCGCGCCGAAACCACCTCCTGCACCGTGGCACCAAAAAGTGAAAGAGCGAACAAAAGAAAGCTGATGATCCCCACAATACCCGTCGTCGCGAGAAGCGTAAGAACTAACGAAATCCCTCGATCAAAGTACGTCGACCAAAACGGCGACATATTGATGCTCTGCGCGTGATACAACGCATGACCATATGCCCACGTCCCAGGCCCCGTCCCAAGCAAAGGATGCGCCGCCAAGATCTGTTGAGCCGTTTCCCAAGAAGCGCGCTGCGAAAGAGCTACTTCCCCAGGAAGCGTCACATGCCAAGCAGGAGAAAACACCAAGTATCCAAGCGAGAGAAGAAAGATAAGACCCGGCACGATCATTCTCGAATGCATCTTGCGTCCGGTGTGAGCCGAAACCCATCCAGCGGCAAGTAGCACAACCATCCCAACAAGCACGATCATCCACGCAAGCCAGAAATTCACCGCAAGTAAAATCCCAAGGCTCAAGACAACGGTAAGCCACACCGATCCACGCGCCATCATTCCCACGGCGGACGGAGCACGAAACAAACAGTGCGCGCTGCGGCATCCATGAAAAAGCAGTCCCGCCGCGACAACCATAGCCGAAGCCATAAACACCGCTAACGCATACCCACTCCCCGTGGCATTAAGCGGCGTATGCTGGCTCAAAAGCCAAGCCCCAACACCACCCACACCCAAACATCCGACCAAGAAGTAGAAGATCACGTTGTACACCTGAGCCGCCGTCCGCGTCCGTTGCGCGATAAGCCAAGCCATCACGATCAAAGCGACAACCGTGGATGCAGCCCAAGCACGCTGACCGAACTGGCCAACAAACGAGAGGTATCGATGTACCGAAAACGCCGCGGAAGTAACCGTCGCCACCCCAAACACTCCCAAAAAGAGATGCGACCATCCCATCGCAAGATCCATGCGCCGTTCAAGCACCACTTTCACGGTCCAAGCTAAAAGCGCGATACTCACAAACGCCAAAAGCAGCGCTTGCTTGTAAAGCTCTGCCTGCTCAAACGCCGTGGCCATGAGCCCGGGACCAATCACGATCGTAAGACCAAGAAAGGCGTCAACAACGCCACCGAGAAACCGAGCCGCACGCACACGCGAGGAAGACGAGGAAAGAACTTGAGAAGAAGACATAGAATGTTCTAAGTATAGCACATCGAGAACGCACACGTTTATCTCCTGAACGAAGGAGCGCCCGAGCGATTTTGTCAGGCGATAAGCCATCCAGGACAAAACAAAGCAGGGCCGACAAGAGAAGGAGATAAACGTGTGCGTTCTCGCGCAGAAAATCCTCAAACACAAAACCCGCTCGATCCTATGTCGAGCGGGTTCATTCACGATGATTACAATCCCGTGGTGGAAGCCGTGTCCGAAGAAGGCGCACTCGTCTCACTCGTAGGAGGCGTCACAACCGGCGCAGGAGCAGGAGCTGGCGTTGGCTCAGGCGTCGTCACAACAGGAGGCACAGGAGCATCAACCGTGCTCGTGGTCGCATCCAGCGCAGGTGTCGTAGCCTCACTCGTAGGAGGCGTCACAACCGGCGCAGGAGCAGGAGCTGGCGTTGGCTCAGGCGTCGTCACAACAGGAGGCGTGACATCCTGCGTGCTCGTAGCCACCGTCTGCACAAGCGCTTCACCCGTCGTTGGATTCACAAGCGCAAACGTTCCATCGGAGTTGTAGATACGTGCACCCGTTGGCGTGCCTTCCACGCTCCAAGCGAAGGTAACATCACGCGTCTGAATATCATTCATGAAGATATCAAACCCAATGTCCGTGTAGTTATCCGTCCACCAACCACCGCGCACCTGGCCACGAGGCGTGACCTGAATGTTTGGATAACTGAGGACCGAGTCATACGCCACGTGCACACGTTTCGAACCCGTCGCAATCGAGGCAAATCCACGATACGCAACCGATCCATCCGCGTTCACCGTCGTAGGGGCAGGAGCCGTGACAGAAGGAGCCGTCGTTGCAACGGAAGACGTAGCCGCTTCTGGGCCACCCCACCATCCTGGGTTCACAAACACCTCAATCTTTCCAACCGTCGCGGCATCGTAAGCCTCAAGCGCCAACCCAACGATAGGACCCGCCTTCGTTGCCTTCACAGCGGTACCAGGAATCGTGGAAGGTGCGAGCGCATCACCAACCTTAATCGCACCATTCATGCTCGAAACCTTGGTAGGCACACGCCCTGCAAGCGCAATCGGATAGGTGTTCTCGCCCTGCTTACCAGCCACGAACGCTGGACGCGTCGACACGATACCCATAAGGAATCCGCTCTCATTCAACGAGCGCTGCACATGGAACTGTCCGCGATCACTTGCGATGACCAGGTCACCGGTATCAAGCGCATCTGGCGAGTAGTACCGTTCCGCAAAGTCGTAAGAGTCATTTGCCTGCCATCCATCCGCATTCGTTGCCATGTACTGCGTCGAAGTGCTCGTGTCATCCAAGAAGATGTACTTCGAGTTCTGCGCCGCCCCACGACCCGATGGATATAACCGTCCGCCGACCACGAGATCACCAGCGATCGTCGTATTCCCCACCTGATCAATCGCGAACACATTCGTAGAAGAAGCGTTGCGGATGACAAAGGCCGAAGACGTAGGCGTCACAACATCGGTAATCAAGCTAAAGCTTGGCTGCGTCACAACCCCATCACTCCAAGCACTTCCACGGAACGTAAGCCCCCAAGAATCAGCCGTTGGTGTATGCTCCGTCGCTGTCGTGCGAGCATCAACCACGAGGTCATCGCTCAAACGAGCCACGGTTCCATCCGTATTCAAGATCGTGCCGGCCGAATACCCAGGCTTCACAAACACCTCAATCGTCGACGTCGCCGTAGCCGCATCAAGCGCGTACCCAACAATCATCCCCGGCTTCGTCGCCTTCATAGCAACACCAGGATATTGAGACGTTGTAAGAGGATCACCAATCGCAATGGCACCGTTCACCGTCGAGACCTTAGTAGGCACGCGACCAGCAAGAGCCACTTGAATACCAGCAATAGAGCCAAGAACAAACCCCGGACGCGTAGAAGCGATCCCCATGATGGTTGGATCATACGCTACGCCCGGGCTGCGCATGGTCGTGGTGGATACAGATCCGAATACGAGAACGTCCGTAGAAGTCACGTCCCCCAAAGGAGCATAGGTTTCCGCTAAATCGAACGCACTGGCCGAGATAGCATCATCAGCCACGATACTCGTGATCGGCAAACCATTTGCGTCAGGACACCCACCGGTCGTGAGACGTTTCAAACACAAACCAACATGTTTAGAACCAGAATCATACGTAATCACCTGAGAATACCCGTCCGTACCCGTAGCACTCGCATCATCACCCACTAACAATCGATCAACATAAGCTCCCCATGAATTATTGTATACCGTATGGCTAGCTCGATTCACAAACTGAGCCGAGGCACCCGTAGAAGAAGCGGCAAACGCACTGGCTCCGTACGCGAAGATTCCTTGCCCGACATTCAAACCATTCTGCAACGAAAGACTGCCTGCAATGCGACCATCTCCAAGCACCGACAAATCCCCTGCCTGCAAACTCTCTGCACGCATATTTGCCGCTTGGATACCGCCAAGGTCCACGATGCTGACATACTTCTCAAATGTCATGGAACCAACGTATGCGTAATGACCAACAACTTGAACCGAAGCTTGAGTAGCAGTTGGAAAACTACCCAAGGAAAGCGACTTGACCCCGACGGGAGTTGAAGGTCTAGAAACATCAAAGGCATCCAAATACTCATAGTCCGCGGCCGCTACATAGAGATAATTCCCCTGGATAGCCAACCCATTCGGTAAGGACACGATCCCTCCCGTAAGCTTCGTAGTCACGTAAGAAGGCGTTGTGGTCGCAGTCAAAACATCAAAGGAGCTCGCAGCGGTGTCGCCTACGTAGAGATATCCTCCCTGAGCAACGATCGTGCCCGGAGATCCAGAACTCACATAGAACCCAGTAGACTGCGGATTGTATGGATCGCTAATATCAATAGCCTGCACCTTCACACCCATCGTAAGATACGCGTACTTGCCCATGATGGCGACATCGCGCGTAGCGTTGCCGGAAAAAAGATGGGTGATGAGGTGAGGACCGGTCGCATAACCCAAGTCAAAGATATAGAGACCGCCCGATCCTGTTTGACTCGTCACATAAGCGTAACGCCCCTGAATCTTGATAGCCGTCGGCGACGTAGCATCTGTAAGCGTGTTCTCAACGTATGGATGAGCTGGATCAGCGATATTCACAACAAGAATCTCGTTCGCAGTATACGAAGTGATATAGGCATGATCACCAAAGATCGCAATAGCCTTAATACCAGTACCGATATTGATAAGAGAACTCACCTGTGTAGGACTGGAAGGATTATGAATATTGAAGATCGCCAGATCCTTACCCGTAACCAAGTAAGAATAATCACCAACAACTTCGTTTGCCACAACCCCCGAACCCGTACCGAACGTGCTCTTCACCGACCAATTCGTCTCCGAAGAGATCGATTGATTCACACCACTCTTCACATCAAGCGCAGTCGTCGTGGCATAACGTAAGTATGCATCAAAGCGATTTGAAGACGCACCCAAAAGCGTCGCATCGATCGTAGGCAAGACGCCAGCAGGAGCCGAGATAAAAAGTTGTCCGTTTGCGTTGATTGCAATATCACCCGTGCTCGTCACCACATAATTACCCGTCGTATTCACAATCGAAGCCGCATTGTAATACGTCGATCCGGTACCCGCGATAAACGATCCATTCGTGTAGACACTCGAAGCCGAGCCGATATTGCCGCCGACAAAGAGATCATCTCCATTCATCACAAACGCCGAGTGCATCGCGATATCCATGGTAGACGTTCCAATCGTCAAACTTCCCAAAATAGATGAGGTTGTATTAGCTGCCTGCACGGCAAGCGCACCAATCGTATCGATACCACCAGCACCAACCTGGAGAGACCCGCCGACATCAAAGTCTTGTCCGATGCGCCCACTTCCAAGCACATGCAAACCACCAGCCTGTAAGCTCGAGAAGTATCCACCCGTTGCCTCAATGCCAGGCAATCGGAATACGTGCAATAAGTTATTCGGTTCCGCATCCGTCACGTAAAGGAATCTTCCACGAATAGCCGAGGCTATCGGATTCGCAGAAGCCATAGGAATGCTGCCAGCCGCCACCAAAACAGATGGATCGCTTGCATCAAAGATAGACACACCCGCAGCATCTGTAACAAAGACCTCTCTGCCCGAAACCATGAGCGATCGAGGGTTAGCAACGACGACATTGCTAGAACTCTCGACAAGAGCCGCTGGGTTCGTGATAAGCACAGTGCCTAAACCAACGCTACTAAGAACGTACGCATAGTTTCCCTGCACAGCAAGATCCTGCGGGGAAGACATGGGCAAAGACAAGGTGAGCGTACTAACAGGAGTAGGTCTGGAAGGATCCTCGAAAAAGACGAATGAGGAGATGCTATTCAGAGCCTGGTTGATAACGAAGAGCCCCGAACCCTGAACAGCGATCGCCGTAGGATCCGAAAGGGCAGCGGCGTCTGTAACAATAGACACGACTCGAGGCTTCTCTAAATCACCAGCATCAACCGTAACGAGTTGGTTAGGAGAGCGCGTGATGACATAAACGTATCGACCGGAGACGGCCATATCAGTAGGCGTGCCGCCAACGGAGACGCTAGTATTAGCAACTTCCAATCTTCCATCGGCGTGAATAGAATAGAACGTATCGTTACGCACAGCCATGCCGACAGGCATCGTTACGTTCGGAACGGTCACAAATAAACCGGGCGGAGTGGATGAGGCGACGTGAAAAAACGAAAAAGAGTTCGTTGAAGTGTTGGCTACATAAACAAATCTATCATCGGCTAAAACATCTCTAGGCGAAGTACCAGCTGCCACCGTTCCAAGAGAAGTAATCGCAGAATCGGACACCACATCTGCATACAAACCTCCCAACACACGCTCATGGGTTGTAGTGGCATTCACCGCGCGCGAGGAGGATGCGAACATAGTGGCGCTAGTCGCATAATCAAACGCGGCATGTTGAATATGTCCTGACGCTATATAAGCAACAGAGGACGTAGTATTTCTAAACTGCCCATCAAATCGAGCAGATTCCGTACCAAGCGAAATGGCTCCGTCAGCATCTCCCCGTAATTCTCCCTGACCAGAATGCAAAACGATGCTCTTGTTACTGCTCAGACTAAGAGACACTCCCCCTGCATCAATCGAAACTCCTCGTCCAGAAATGGCAACACCATCGTTAGCAATGAGACTCAACGCACCACTGGACGTGACGCTGAAATCACCGTTCAAATTGGTAATATAGTGGTTCCCATAATACGTCGACCCCGGCCCAGCAATAAACGCCCCGTTCGTGTACACGCTTGAAGCGGAGCCGATGTTGCCACCAACAAAGAGGTCATCTCCATTCATGGCAAAAGAAGCATGCATCACATTGCTCATGGTCGACGTACCAATTGCCAAGTTCCCCAAAATAACTGACGTAGCATTGCTCGACTGCACCGCGAGCGCACCAATCGAGGTCAATCCACCCTTTCCAACCTGAAGCGCGCCACGCACATCAAGGTTGTGTCCAACGCGTCCGTCAGAAAGCACCTGGAGCGTTCCGACATCAGCGCTTCCGAATTGAGCGCCGGAAGCCTCAACACCAGGAAGCTGGTACACGCGTAAGCGATTGTTTGGTTCTGCATCCGTCACATAAAGCGCCCGTCCACGAACAGCAAGTCCAATAGGATTCCCAGAAGGGATGTTAAGCACACCTAGAGAGGTGATCGAATCCGGATCAGACACATCAAACGCATTCACACCAGCACCCGTCGTCACAAAAAGCTCGCGTCCACCAACCAACAATAGAGAACGAGGCTCGAACAAGGAAACGGAGCCGGAACTAGCAACAAGAATCGAGGGGTCGCTCACGCGAGCTGTCGTAAGCGCAGAAGAACCGATCACGTAAGCGTAACCGCCTTGGATAACAAAATCTTTAGGATTTGCAATGAAAAGTGCTGTGTGCGCAAGCGCATTCGGCTGCGTAGGATCACCAACAAAGAATGAAGAGAGGTCGGACCCAGATTCATTCAGCACATAGAGAAACTTGTCCTGAACAAAGACCGCTTTAGGATCACTGAGGTAGGTGCCATCAACAAGCGTGGAGACAACCGTGGGAATACCCGCGTCAGACACTTCAATCGTCACAAGTTGGTTGGGTGATCGAGTCGTGACATACACATATCGTCCCTGCACAGCGAGGCCTGTGGGCGTACCGCCAACCGCAACGCTCGCATCACCAACCGCGTAAGGATTCACGTGAAACGTCCCATCCTCATGAACGCTATAAAACGTTCCGTTATGGACCTCCATCTTGAGCGGTGGAGATGCGTACGTCGCAACACCGAACGCGCCAAACGGTGTCGACGTAGCCATGTAAAAGGCCTTAATCTGATTCGTCGACGTGTTCATCGTGTACGCATACCGATCATCAACGGCAACCGCGCCCGGCGATGCGCCAACCGCAACCGATCCAAGCGAAGCCATCGAGGAAGCGTCTACAAGATCCGCATACAATCCCTCAGAAACACGCGCGCGGGTGGCCGAAACGCTCCCCGCCGTAAGAGACGTTGCATATAAATAGGTCGTCGTCGCATGTGTCGTCGTCGTGTTCAAGAATTGTGCGTTGAACCGGTTCGCGGCACTTCCCAAGCTCGTCGCTCCATCCGCGCTTCCTACAACAAATCCGCTTCCAGAAAGAAGACCTATATCCGAAGATCCAGACACGATGTTCACTCCAAGACCAGCGCGCAAAGAGATACCATCGTTCGCAGCGATCGTGAAGTCTTGTGTAGAGGAAGCCGTGTAGCTACCCGTCGTGTTTACAAGAGAAGATGCGTTGTAATACGTCGACCCTGTGCCCGCAATAAACGATCCGTTCGTGTACACGCTCGTCGCCGATCCAATATTGCCCTGCACGAACAAATCATCGCCGTTCATCACAAATGATGGATGCATGGCGACATCAAGCGTGCTCGTTCCCACGAACAAGTTCCCCATGATCGTAGAGCTCGTCGATGTAGCGCCAACATTCAACGCACCAGAAGAGCGGACACCCCCCGATCCAACAACAAGCGTGTTGTCGACGGTAAGATTGCGACCAACCTGCCCGTCCTGTTGCACGACAAGCGTGCCGCCAAGCAAAGCATCAGCCTGAACACTCGCCAAATCGGCTCCGGGTAAGCGGTAGTTGGTAAGAAGAGCATTCCCAGCACTAGAGACAATTATAAGATGAGATCCATTCACACGAATGGCACCACCATAGTATGCAGCATTGATTGTTGTGACTAAGCGACGAATAGAGGGATCAGCAGGATCGAGTGTATCAACGACAGCGAAACCTCCCAAACCAGACGCTAAAGAGACAAACAGGTATCGGCCCGAAACAAAGAGCTCAGAAGGAGTGTCATCAAGTGCAACCATGCTACTAGCAGCTCCCGGAACGAGTGGATGAGAGACATCGATCTTATAAATGTACCCCGCGCCTCGATGCGTGCTAAAAAGATACCCCCCTCGGCTCGCAAGATACCCTGGATAAGAAACGCTGATCGTAGAAGCAACCGTCAGGTGCGCTGGATCGGTCTTGCGAACAACATAGATAGCGTTATCATCAGGAACAGACACGTACACATATCCGTCAGCACGTGCATGAATGTCTAAAATTGAATTTCCTCCCCCAGATATCGTCACCGAGGCGAGAAGCTTTGGCGAGGAAGGATCGGCGATATTTACGGAACGTAAAAATGCCGTATCCGAGAAGTACGCCGTAGACCCATCAACCTCAAGCGCGGCAAGACCAGAGCCCAAACCTCCAATACTGCCAACCAGAGACATGTCTCCAGGATTCGAGATATCGAATACTCTGAATGATCCACCCAATCCTCCAGCACTTAAAACGTAAGCGTAGTTTCCAGAAACACGAATAGCGGTAGCACCTCCACCGATACTCAAGCTAGACAACGCAACAGGAGCACCTTCACGAGATACGTCAAGCGAGCGCAAAACATTATTCGTGGTGTCCAATACGTAAGCATATGGCCACTGCACATCCATGCGCAGATCACCACTCCCAGGAACAGCGGCAAAACCAAGACGAGAGATAGAGGAGGTCGTAAAACTCGTTCCGTATGATTCTGCCGTTACACTCGTTCCGCTGGCATATCCAAACTGCATGGAACTTGCATAGAGATAAGTACTGGTCGCGTTCGTTGAAGACACATTGACAAAGGACCCGTTCAGCCAACGTAGGTTTGTTGATCCGATAGAGACGACTCCATCCAGGACAGGCATAAGAGAGCTGTTCATCGATCCGTTGACCGTCACGTAATCACTCAAAATATTTCCAAGCGTGACGCTGCCATTCACTGTTAAATCGCCAGAAATGCTTGCGTTCCGATCCACGACGAGATCCGTGGAAGAAACAGCCCCTCCCACAGACAAGGCTCCGTTAATCGTCGACGTTCCATCTCCCAAAAACGCAAATTGACCACTACTCGTCACAGAACCAAGACGATTCACGGTAAACGTGGTGATGTTTGGACCTCCATCAACACCACGAATCAATAAATCATTCGTAGCAGACGTTCCATCCGTACGAATCTCAAGAGCAGAGCGCGTACCCGTAGCAGCGTTATTCTCTGTTTGATGAATTGTGAAAAGACTTTGCCCACCGCTTGCGCTACTCGAGGCATACATCCCCTGCAACTGTTCCGCATTAAATGCCTGAGGCACAGCGCCCAAGCGCTTACGAGGCGACATTTCCGAATCAGATCCAATCGTCACCCCCAAATAAATTGCATCGCTATTCCAATTCACGCCATCCAACGTGTTCTGCCAACCACCGGAAGCAGAAGGATCGCCAAGCATGATGCTAAACAAACCGCCTTGAACCGTCACAGGAATAGCCGTTGGCGTAGCTGTAGTACCAGAAGCAGACCACAGCGTGACGCCGCTAGAAGGAGCGGAATATAAACTAAACTTCATCTGGTAGGTGCCATCAGCAACCGCAACACCGGTAGAGTCCAGGAGCTTACCCTGGTAACTCACCTGTCGGTTAATCCCCTGAGCAGCTAGTACCGAAGTACCCGCCAACCCAAACGCGAGGAGACATAACCCCAAAAGAACGGCACCAAACAATCGCTTGCTCATATCTCCTCCCATTATAGACGCCTTTCGACATCCCCGTTTTTTCCGCTCTAACTAGCTCCATTCCTGCATCTAACTATATAACACTAGTGTGGATGATATGTGGATAACTTGTGCAATACACCAACATCACCAAAAAAATCATTTTTTCTTCAACTGAATAGGCTCCTTCACAACGCGCTCATCACCCTTAGTTAAATCGATATCCTTCGACTGAAACTTCTCATACCCAGGCTTCTCCGCGGTCACCGTATACACATTAGGCCCCGTAAAAAACGCATACCGTCCATCCTTATCCGTAACCTGCGTCTCCAGAAGTTTGTTAAAGCGTTTATCAAAAATACGCACAACCGTTTGCCCAAGCGTCTGTCGCGAAGCAGCGTCATACACCATCCCCCATCCTTTTGGACGACCCGCAGCAGCCAACCGATAAAATACCGCATACGTTGCGATCTGCACCAACAACATCCCTCCCGTGAACTTGCCAGGCGAGATAACAAACGATCCAACAGATGCAACAACCCCCAAAGCAGAAACAACCTGCTGTGCCATCCGTAATCGACGTGCACGTACCATCTGCTTAAGAGGCGCTTCCAATTTTTCTGGCGGATCAAGCGGCACATTCGCGGTAAGCATCGCCGAATGCACCACCTCGATAGGTTCACCGTGATACAAATCTAAGAAAGAGCCATCTTCACGATCCTTGGCTAAATAGTTTGTCGGAAATCCAAATCCTGGTTTAGAAACCTGCAACCGATACATCCCCGGCTTCACAAAAAACGAATAACGCCCCTGCGAATCGGTAATTCTCGTCTGTGCCACGCGCCCCGTCCCCGCTTCCACAAGACGCACAACCACTAAATCCAGCGGCTGCTTCGAAAGAGAATTATAGACGACACCCCATTGCTTGCGCTTACGCCTTCCAATCAAAAGCAGCGGTTGCGTAAAGAGGAAGTACAAGTAATGAAACAGATTCGCCGCCGAAGTGGCCGCGGCTAAGTTCGCAACCGTCGCCACCACAACAACAGGCGCCACAACCTGCGTATTAGCCGTCTGAACCACCGGAGAAGCCAAAAACTCTTGTGCCGTATCCAAGAGTTGCGTAGCCGCGGTAGTCAATTGAGAAAGCGTAGAAGCCGTCTCAAGCACCGCAGACTCACCTAAAATATTCCCCGAAACCACCTCTTGTATATCCGTAGACAAAAACCCCGTCCCACGAAACAAGATGCGATACGTTCCCGGCTCAACAAAAAATCCATACACCCCGTCCTCCTTCGTGATAAATGGATTCGTCTGACCAGATGTACGCGGATCCCAAAGCACCCAATCAGCACCGCGCTGCTGCAAAATACGCACCTCAACGCCAGCAAGTGGATGATCATCGCTCTTACTAGCCACATGGAACCGAGAAGTCAAAACAAACGACGTCTCCGTACCAGCAACCGTTCCATCAGGAAGGTCAGCAAAAACCTGAGCGCGTACAAGCCCACTCGCCGGCAAATCAACCACCGCAGAAAAACGATCATCAGAACCCAACGTGAGTTGATAGCGAGCATCACCAAAAGACACCTCCGCGCTCGTCACATCGTATCCACCCACGCGTGAAGGAATGCTTACACGAACCGATTGACCCGAAAACGCTCGAAATGTGCCATCACCTTGCGCGACAAACGTAAAAGCGCCCGATCCATCACGCCACTCCGCCTGCAAAGAACGAGTAGCCGGTCTCCGGACAGGGAGCGGAGGCAAAACCGGCACAGGAGAAGTGGGGCTACTAGTAGCCACCGTTCCAGGCACAGTCGCCATGGTCCAAGTACGCGCCGAAGCAATCGCACCCGTCGAAGCATTACCTAATCGATCACGGGCAAACACCGCATAAAAATACTCGTGACCCGCGTTAAGCCCCGTATCAATCGTCGCCGCCAAAGACCCCACGTATACCAAACGACCATCCGTAGGGCTAAGCGGAAAATGATCATCTCGGGCAACCACTACCACGTCAGAAAAATCAGATGTGACAGGATTCGTCCATTCAAGCGCAATCTGACGATCCTGACCCACAGCACGTAATGCAAGCGGACTCGAAGGCGGCGTAACATCATTCGTCGTCCGAAACGTGGCCGTATCAAACGCGCTTATTCCTCGGGCAACGCGCGACACCGCCCGAACCTGGTAATTCGTACCCGCAGCCAAACCCGTGAGGCGTATTGCATGCGTACGCGTGAGCGTGTCATCAGCAATTCGACTCCCGTAATCGCGCAAACCATATTCCACAACGCTCGTAGCCAATACATCCGTTCTCCACGTAACCAAAGCGGATCGATCATCCACTCCCGTAACACGAAGATCACGAATCAAAAACGTAATCGCTCCGCCACCACCCCCGCCACCAGATCCACCACTCGAACCTCCTCCGCCAATACTGCCACCCCCACCACCACTTGGCGCAGGACCAGGTGTTGGGGTAGGAGTAGGCGTTGGCGTTGGTGTTGGTGTTGGTGTTGGTGTCGGTGTCGGTGTCGGTGTCGGTGTCGGAAGAGGCGTAGAAACAGGAGGTGGCGTTGGCGTTGGAGGTGGAGGCGAGCCCGGTGGAACCGTCGCCGCCCCTCCTCCCGGATCACCACCCCCACCAGGTGTCGGCGTTGGAGTTGGGGTAGGCGCAGAAATCGTCACGCTAACAGACAAGGAATCGCTGCTCGCAATCGGAAGATACGCGATCCCCGCATCCCCAAACGTACCGCCAATCGACAAAGTGTAAGCACCGGCCACACCAGGATTCACAATCCGATCAGCGCCTACACCTGCCGCCGTACCAATCCGCACAATAACCGTGTCGCCCGCAGCAATCTCACCCACCATCGAGCCCGTAGGAGGCGTAAACGTGATCACCTGCCCAGAAACACTCACACCCCACACGCCAACAGCAGGGCTAGCAGCCAGCGTCTCGCTCGTCTCAAAACCAGTAGTAGGCCCATGCGTAAACAGAATATCTGTTGCATCAATACCCGTAAGAGAAAATCCGCTCGAAAATGTAAGCGTGATCGCACTCGAAGGCAGACTAACACCCGCTGGCGTAACAAAACGAATCTCGTGATTCGAAGCAGTAGAAACAATCTGCCGCGCCATCACATCCTGCAACCCTGTGAGCGCAGCGGCGCGCACCTCGCTCCCAACGAACGCAAAAAATGCGACGAAAAAAAGTCCCACCGCTACATCTCTGTAAGAAAACCGATGTGTCATGAAAGCGAAGCACATCTATGCGCCACTTTCATGACACAACCAACCTCATGTTTTACGCAAACGCCATCCAGCCATCAAAAGCCCAACGACAAGCAGAATGGATCCTAACACTCTCCATGGTACCACAAAAAATCGAACCTCCTCAGACGGAGCCGCATTCGTAACTCCATCCAACACTAAACGAGCGCGATACATCCCAACAGCAAACGGACTCCATTCACAGCGTAGTGCGGCAAAAAATCCTCCGCGACAATCACGCTCATCACCCCACGCCATCTCAAATCTTCGCGCAGAGCCAGGCAAAACACGCAAAGGAGTTTCACGCGTTTGAAGATCAATCGTAGTCACGAGCTGACCCAACATATTCTCGATAGCCACATGCCCCTGAGGCACCTCGTGAGCCGTACCCTCGTTACGAATAGTTGCCGTAAACAACGCCGGTAGGTGGTCAATAACCTTCGGTCCGACATATTGCATGGACCCAATGCGCACATCGTGCCTAAGAACGCCCTCCACCGTCGCAAATACGAGCACACCTACACGGCTACCAAGCAGAACACCATCCGCTCGCTGACCATCCATATGCGTAGCAAACACCACCGCTTGATAGGCTCCAGGCATAGCATCCTTCGGTGGACGAACTTGCAACGCAACCGGCGCGCTCTCACCAGGCTTAAGCGTAACCGTGGCACGATTAAGATAGATCCACTTAGGCAATCCAGCCGCTTCACTCACCGGTAAAAACGTCTGTCTCCCATCTTCGTCACGCGCCGTAAACCCTTGGATCGTAAACACATACGTCTCGGGGACAGGCTCCGTATTACGCAGCACAAAAACACTCTCAGCCGATTCCCCCGGCTTTACAGATACATCCAACGTAGGCGGCTTCATCTCCATCGCAAAAGCAGGAACGGAAAAGCCCAAAAAGAAGATCCCACTGAGGGCGCACAAACGAGCGAAAAAAGAGGACATAATTGATAAACAAATCAAAACCTACAAAGCACCTCAATAATTCGCCGTCAGGGTATAAAAGATCGCCTGCTCATAAGTCCCCGGCGTCGTCGCGGCCGTAGTCGAGAGCTTAAAAACCATCCCAACACGGTCACCCGTAGCCGAAGAAGGGGCAGAGCTTTGCTCAATGATCCGCTGCGAAGACGTAACAGCGGTATCCACGCCCGCGGCAAACGCCCGCGTACCCGTCACGCTTACCCCATATTCTTCGCTGCCAACAGACACAGCTCCATCCGCCACCGACGCAACCGTATGCAATCCAGAACGTAAAAGCCCATCACCTTGAATATACACCGCGTATCCATTTAACGCCGTCGAACCCACCGACACAGCTGCCACAGACGTGTTTTGATTGCCAGCTGTAAGCGCCCCAAACGCAATCGCCGCGCCCCCTAAACGATAGACAAAATCATCCCCGCCCGAAGGAGAAGGGCTGATGCTGTATGCATCGCCACCCCACGCATCAACCGTCACAACATTCGCAACAATGCCCGTCACACGACCAACGGCGAGTCGCTGAGAGAAACCCGCATTCTCAACAACGGCCACATAATCCCCCACGCTTAAATACCCTGCAGAAGAAACAGTAACCGTGTTCCCTACCCTTGAAAAAGCTGAATACGTAACCTGCGTAGCCGTCTCCTGCGCATGCAACGTGAGCCCTAAAACCTCAGACGAAGCCTCCGCAGCGCGATATCCAGCCCTGAGCGAATACAAAACCCCTGTGCTCGTGCCATCAGCAATCTGCCCAAGACTATCATTCAATTGATAACTCGCACTGCTAGCAAAATCATCTCCGCCGGCATTCACATTGTCCCAATTAATCTGAAAATGCGAACTAGACATCGACAAACTAGGCTGAGCGCACAACAAGCTCACCAAAAGAGCTACAAAAAAAGAACGTTTCATTTCCATCATGATACAAGATTATCATCCCCCCTTCCAGCGTAAACAAAAAAACGAAGAAACGAAGAATTTCACTCAATAAACACGCGGAAAAAGAAAATTATACGTCAGCCCTAACAACGCTCGAAGAAAAATACTTCTCTTGAAAATCTGTCGCGTTCCTAATCTCAGCATCCGTCAAAGAAGCTCCATCCGGAACCACAATCAACTTATCGTCGTCATCATCCATGCGATGAATGTAGGCTATACAAACGCCCTCAAACGTTTCGCGCGGTACGCAAACACCCAACACGTAGGCATCCAACTCCTCTCCATCCGGCGACACCGTATCTGGCACAAAACCATAGTTAACGGGGTAAACATATCCATATCGAGGATGTAAAGAGCCCATCGGCCTATCAACCAAAATAAAAACTCGTTTCCCAAGAAAAGCGCTCACCTTGGATATATCCATATATGCGAAGATGCTCAAAAAACAATCTAAAACACGGGTACGACAATACCACACCGCAAAGAAAAACCTCGTATAGACGATTTTATAGGCGTCGTAAAATATAAAGACCTGATCAATACTTAAAACACAAAAATGAGTCGTAAAACATACAGACATTTCATTAAGTGCGCATTTTACTAACAAAATCAAACAAAAAGAGTCGCACAATAATGTTTCACGTGAAACATTATGTAAAAAAGACGCCTTGGAAGGCACCCCATAATGCAGCAGGTCTTGAAGAAAAAAATCAATTAAAAATAGTCATCGCAAGAAAAAACACACCAAAAAAAGACCTGAGAGACCTCCCCTGGATAAACGAGCAAGGACGCTGACAAACCACTATGCGAAGAAGCCCGTCAACAAAAACAGAAAGCTAAATGTTTCACGTGAAACAATAGACAAGATGCGTCGCATATTAATGTTTCACGTGAAACACTATCCTAGACTTAGGTGGCAACGATAAAAACAATCTGCATAGATTAAAAGGGCTAGGCCAGACAACGACCTTATTGTTTCACGTGAAACAATAACTAAAAAAATAAAGACAATACAAACATAACAAAAAACATATACGGAATGCGCGCTCAAAAAACGCTATTGTTTCACGTGAAACAATAGCTTAAGTAACAGCACCAAATAAACAAATTAGCCCTTCCGGTAGATACGAACACCAAATGTTTCACGTGAAACATTGAGATACATGCGTCGCATATTAATGTTTCACGTGAAACATTAACTAACCTTGGCTGGGTATTTTAGCCAAAAAGATGCAATAAAAACCAACATCTAGACAAAAACAGCTATTGTTTCACATGAAACAATAGCAAAAAACACTAAAAAAGGCGGGTGCTTATAAGTTATCCTAAAAAGACTACCAATGTTTCACGTGAAACAGTACATAAAAATACTAAAAATAAAGGTGCTAAAAAAATTAAACAAATATTTCACGTGAAACAGTAACAAAAACACCCGGGGCATATCCGAGTGTTTTTATGGTGGACCGAAGGAGATTCGAACTCCTGACCTCTGCAATGCGAATGCAGCGCTCTACCAACTGAGCTATCGGCCCAAATACGTTTTTAAAATAAGCTGTTATTTCACGTGGAACATTTCGCTATATGTGTCGCATAATAATGTTTCACGTGAAACATTAGCTTAAGCCCGAACCAACACGTCATCTGAAAGATAAGGGGGATGCAAAGAGCTCTTGTTAAAAAAGCGTCCTAGGTCCCAAAATTATCCTATAAACAAACGCATTGTTTCACGTGAAACATTAACAATTTTAGACCAGGCTCAGTAAAACTACGTATACCAAGTGTCGCAAAATATATAAACGTCTCACGTGAAACAATAACCAAAGCCTGGTCATCATTCCACCTGGCGTTCCCAAGTGGAATCGAACCACTATTTAGGGCTTAGGAGTCCCTCGTTCTATCCATTGAACTATGGGAACAAGCGTCGCAAAATATAAAAGGACGACCGACGTATGCAAAAACGAGTATAGGGGAGTAATATTCTATCGTCAACGCAATATCTATCACGAATAAAAAGGGCTACATTCTGAATCCAGAACCCCGCTCTACCCAAGAACGGTTGACGTCTGTTAAAAAATCCCTTACTCTCCAGGCTATCCTATGCCAAACAAGCATGCTTCCGTAAAAGACGTGCGCAAAAGCAAGCGCCGCGCCGCTCGCAATGCCCGTCTCAAGACACACGTAAAAGCCCTCACCAAGCAAATGAACGAGCTTCTTAAGGCTGGCAATGCTTCTGAGGCCAAAGCCTTAACGGGTAAATTGCAACAAATCGTTGCGAAGGCGGCTAAAAACCACCTCTTCCACCCAAACAAGGCCGCTCGCAAAACATCTGCGATGCACCGCAAGCTCAACAGCTTGAAGACCAAATAACTCGAACAAAAAAGCCTCCGATTCGGAGGCTTTTTTGTTTCTCTACAAGATACTGACAACCTCTTTCTCCGTAGCGTACCCACTCCGTTGCGCAAAAAATCCCTCTACGAGCCGAGAAAAGGCTTCATCTGCGTCATCCAACGCCTGTCCACGCAACTTACGCGCTACAAAAGGATGAATACCATCCGCAGCACCATCTCTCACGCGAATGGCCGAGCGAGCCTGACTTAAAAACGTCGTGAGAATCTGTTTTTCAAGCGCAGCATCATCCGCAATCTCTCGCCACGAATCTCGACCACCTACGTACGCATCCGCAAACACAAACGCGGTCTTATCTCCACCACCTTCTACAGCAGACATCTCCGCAGATCCATACGCCGCACGCTTCATGAGCTCAAAAAAACAAGTCCACGTATCACCGTTAGACGCTTCTGCAATGGAACGTGCAACCTTTTCATCTTGCAAGCCCATGCGCCGCGCTTCTTCCATCGCCCACGCAACAAAAGCTCGTCCATCCATCGCGGGGAAATCATAACGAGCAATCTTCACCTCACCAAGCTCATTCAAAACAGCTGCACTTGGAGGCTCATCTTCAATCGTGAGCAAAATAAACCCTTCTTGATCACCACTGAGTGACTTCTTAAGCGTAGCTCGTTGCGCCTTAGAAGCTTCGCTCAGTACCTGCGACGTACGCACAAAACGCCGTGAACAAAACAAACTGATAGCTCCAGCACGCGCTGCAATCTCCGTCACCGCTTCTTTTCCAGAAGAAATCTGCTCCACCGAAAAACCACTAGCATCGTACTTCTGCTTAAATGCCGCCTCCAATTCCCGCGCCTTCTGAAGCGCACGAAACGTATCCGGACCGCTACAAACAATCAACATAATCAACGTTTTGCCCCCTGATTAAGCCAAGCGTCATCCACCAAGAACTCACACGCGTTCGTAGGATGACCCTCCCCGTCCTTTAAAATATGAAACCCAAATCGCTCCACACTCTCCGGGCTCGCGGAAACAATCCAGGAAGTAGCGCGAATCACCTCGATACGATACCCCTTAGCCTTCTCTCGACGAATATACTCACGGGTCTTCTCCATCCCTTCATGAAAAAACCTCAAACGCTCCATCGGAGAAAGCGTTCGCGCACTCGCCAAATACAAATCCAGCGCATGCTCTTTCGGAAAATGCTTGCAATAAACAAGCTCGTTTAACTTTTCAGATCCCTCCCGAAGATGTTCAGCCGATTGCTGATCCAAAAAAACCGCATCACTTAAAAACAGATGTTCACCAAGCCACTCTTTTATACGTTGTGCTAACGACAAAAAATCCTCAAGGACTACCTCCCGAGAAGCATCACCAGGACGAAAAGCAAGGATCTCTTTCTTCAAATTCTCATCGAGAACCGGTTTTGTCGCGGTGGTCGAAAGGCTAAATTCAAGCCATTCCACAATAAGACGAGGGCCAAGAATCTTCCTCGCGCCCGGCACTACCTTAGACAACAAGGTCTTAGACCCCGTAAACGGATCGCTATACGCACCCTTAAGGTACGCAGAAAAAAGATTCGCCTGAATCTCTCGCACCGAAAAAGCATACTCCGGCAAACGAGGCTGATATTCCACCTTATTTCTTTTACCTTCCATACTCCCCAAACCCTACCACACCATCCACCCTCCTCCCACACCATCCACCCAGGGTTCCTGTTGTGCAGGTTTTTACTGCCGAGGACTGTCTGAAGCTAGGGCGTTGTGTCGTTAAGGTCGTTACCGGCCTGCAGACACAACGCCCGGTCCTGGTGACCACCGGAAAGCGAGTTCCGCAGGCAGTAAAAACCTGCACAACAGGAACCCGCCTCCTTATTCCATTTCCGCCCAACTCCCCCCAATCTTCATATCCACGACAATTGACACCCCCATCTTCTCCACACCTTCCATCGTCTCCTTTACAAACATCGCCACCCGCTGCGCATCCTTCTCAGGAACCTCCAACACCAATTCATCGTGAACCTGTAGCAACATTTTCGCTTCGCCGCACACACTTCCAAGCTTCTTATCAACGTCAATCATCGCAAGCTTCATCAAATCCGCAGCCGTTCCCTGCAGAGGCATATTCACCGCCATACGCTCTGCCTGCGCCCGAAGCATAGGAATCGCCGAAAGAATCTCCGACATTGGTCGTCGTCGACCAAAAAACGTCTCCACAAACCCACGCGCTCGAGCCAAAGCCTTCGTCTCATCGATATAAGTACGAAATCCGCTATACACCTCAAAATATTTCTCGATAAACTTCTTCGCCTCGGCGTAAGGAATCCCAGCGGTAGCCGCGAGCCCATGGGCACCCTGCCCATACAAAATACCAAAGTTGATCGCCTTAGCCGCACGACGCTGATCCTTCGTCACATCTACAAGCGGAATCCCCCAGATTTTTGCTGCTGTGGATTGGTGAATGTCTTCACCACGTACAAACGCCTCCGTCATCGCAGCATCCTTCGAAAGCGCTGCCGCTAAACGCAGTTCGATCTGCGAATAATCGCATGAGACCAACACGCGCCCTTGAGGAGCCACAAACGCCCCTCGAATACGTCGACCGAGCTCCGTACGAATAGGAATGTTCTGTAAATTAGGATCCGTCGACGAAAGCCTCCCCGTAGCCGCGATCGCTTGATTAAACGTCGTGTGCACACGCCCATCCGCATCCGCCAAAAGCGGCAACACCTCCACGTACGTCGACAGCAATTTAGACACCTCACGATAATCCTCGATCTTTTCAATAATCGGATGCTGTCCGCGCAACTTCTCAAGCTCCGAAGCAGCCGTAGAATATCCCGTCTTTCCTTTCTTAATGCCTTTCGTGGAAAGGGCTAAATCTACAAACAACACCTCCGCCAACTGCGTCGGTGAAGCCGGGTTAAACGCACGCCGCGCCATCTCAACCATTTCCTGTTCGAGACGTGCACGATCCGCACGAAACTCAGTAGTAAGACGTCCCAAGTACTCACGATCGATGCGAATGCCCGCTTCCTCCATACGCGCGAGCACCGGCACAAGCGGCAAATCAAAACGCTGCAAAACATCCATCAAGTTCTGCGCGATGACTTCGGCGCGAACAGCCTCAACCACACGCACAATCATTTCCGCCTGCTTCAAAGGCGCCGCGTCCTCCGCTAGCACAACTCCCGTATACCGTTCAACCACGCTCGGCAAATCATGATTCCGTTCACCAGCACCCAGCACATACGCGCCAAGCATCACATCAAACACCCAACGTTCTGCCTGCAACCCAAGCCCACGCAATCCCTTCATCTGTAACTTAGCATCATGTGCGAGTAGCCCAAGACCATTCGTTTCAAGAAGCTCCTGACACAACGCCTTCACCTTTGTTTGCTTGCGGATCAACCCCGTTGACACCTCAAACAAACAAACGGCGCTGGAACGGTCTACTGCCATCGATGGTCCGATGCCAAAAATAACGCTCTCGATCGCTTCTCCAAACAACGATCCCTGAACCCCGCGTGCCAAATGCACCACAACCTCCTTCGCCTCACGAATGCGCGCCACGGCACGTACCATATCTTCGACAGATTCCACGCGCTCGATAACACAACCAGCGGACGCATCATAAGCCACCTTTTGCTTCGAGGCCTCGCCCTTAGGTGACACCGGTAATACATCCACATCCTCCGCTTTTTCATCCCCAGATGCTGTTGATATCTGCTGCTTCTTGAGAAGCGCTTTAAATCCCATCTCGCGCAAAAAATCATGCAACACCTGCTCATTGCGTAAAACAAGCGGATGGATATCCCAAGCAATCGGCGCATCATGCACGATCGTCACAAGTGAGCGCAGCGCCGGCAGCTCACCTTCAGCCGCCAACAACTTTTCTCGCGTAGACTTTGTAAGATCACTCGTCGCATCATGCGCAGCCGCCATAATCCCCTCAAGCGTCTCAAACCGCTGCAACAAATCCGTCGCACCCTTTTCTCCAATCCCCTTAATCCCCGGGATATTATCCGATGGGTCACCCCGCATCATCTTATATTCCAAAAATTGTGCCGGCGTCAGTCCGTACTGACTCTTCACCTCCGCCTCATCGTACGTAATCGTATCAGTCACACCCTTCTTAAACGCCAACACAGAAATACCAGGTCGTACCAACTGAAGCGCGTCGCGATCACTCGTTACAATCACTACTTCCCACCCATCTCGATGGGCCCGAGTCGCGATCGTCCCGATCAAATCATCCGCCTCATACCCATCCAACTCCAACGAATCCACTCCAAGCGTCGCAAGCCCCGCCTGAATCAAAGGAATCTGCGCATACAATTCATCCGGCTGTTCCTCACGATGCGCTTTGTACTCCTTGTAAGCCTCATGCCGAAACGTCGCCGCCTCCGTATCCCAACACGCCACACATGCATCCGGTCGCTCATTCTCAAACAACTTCATCATGACCATCATGGTCCCATACACGGCATTCACCACCTGCCCCTTGCTATTCGTAAGCGGCGGCAACGCATGCCAAGCCCGATGCATAAGCGCATTTGCATCCAAGATAAACAGCCGTTTTTTTGCAGAAGTCATACAAAAACAGTATGAACGAAAAACCATGGCAAATCTACCACAGACACTGGAAGAAGCGCTTTGATTTCTTGCCGAGGACTGTCCGAAGCCAGAAGATTTGCCGTTAAGGTCGTTACTGGCCTGCAGGCAAATCTTCGTTCCGAAGGAGGCAAGCCCCGCAGGCAAGAAATCAAAGCGCTTCTTCCAAAACAAAAAGACCCCTTATCAGGGTCTCTCTATTTGGAGGCGTGGGTGGGAATCGAACCCACGAATAAAGGTTTTGCAGACCCTTGCCTTACCACTTGGCTACCACGCCCTGTACCATGACGGTGCAGGGCACAGCCCAAACACCAAACATCATGAAGACGTCCTGATCCTAACAAAAAGCTTGAGCAAATGGAAGAACCCCCTAAAACAAAGATCCCAGAGCACTTAGCCCCGGGATCTATGGATTAGCTTTGGGAAGCTACCCGACGACGCGCCTCCTTCATATCCGGATCATTCCAATGATGCGCATTCGTCCCCATCTCGATAATTTCAACCTTCACACGATGCTTAATACCCCATTGATCCACATCCTTGGCATTCGTCATTAAGATATCAATGCGATGAGTGTAACGAGCATTCATGCGATCACGAACCTCAAACACCTTATCGCCAAAATATTCAGGAATACGCACCTTTGTTCCGAATGGCAAGTGGTTAGCGGCAATAATATTCAAGTCAGAAAACGCACCAATAGCTGTTCCATCAGCCGTAACCGATGGATCGCTATCACACTCAGCCATAACCGCGCGGTAAGCGGTAATATCAACGTAATCAATCTTTACAGGCTTCGCAGGGACCGGTTCTGGCGCAGCCGTTTCCACGACGTCGTTATTCACAAACATGTCCGTCCAAGCACGGCTAGCAACCGGACTGGTGGAGGTATAGGCGCTATCTGTTACCGTCATCGAAGACACGGTTTGTGCGGAAGCGGTGCTGGACGCAAAGAGCGGAACCAGCGAGAATACAGCTAAGGCCAAACGCGCGCTTTTAGAAGAGATAGACATGGGATAGAAAGAACCTCTGTAGAGCTTGGGAACGCCCGGCATTCTCAAGGCCTTTCAAAGGTTCAGAAGGGAAATCATATCCTATTTTGGCCATTTTGTCAATGGTAAACACGTGAAAAATGGCTATATGTAGCCAAAATTTATATGCCCTTTCTCCACCGTCAGCCATCCCAAAAAACACCCGCCCCAAAACCCCGCTCACCCGCACCAGATCTCCTCTCATCGGGCCCTAAACCCCCTATGCCCCCAACCCCCTCCCGCGCAAACCGCTTCAAAGAGCTCTTCGGCTCCAAAAAAACCCTCCTTCGAACCGCCCTCATGGCCTTCGGAGCCCTCTTTGCTGTCGGCGTCCTAGCCTTCACCATCCTTGCCGCCTGGATAAGTCGCGATCTTCCCGACCCAAACAGCCTCGGCAGTCGCAACATCGCTCAATCCACCAAAATCTACGATCGCACCGGCACCCACCTCCTCTACGAAATCCACGGCGACGAAAAACGCACCCTCGTAAGCATCGATAAAATTCCGCTCTACATGCAAAAGGCCACGATCGCCATCGAAGATCGCGGCTTCTACGAACATCACGGCATCTATTGGCGCGGTCTCTTCCGTGCCGTCATCGTCAACACGCTCAAAGGTCAGCGCATCTCTGGCACCTCTACACTCACCCAACAACTCGTCAAAAACGCCGTTCTCACCAACGAACGTTCGTTTTTGCGTAAAGTAAAAGAATTCATTCTCTCCCTCCAGATCGAACGCGCCTACACCAAAGATCAGATTCTCCAGATGTACCTGAACGAGATTCCCTACGGCGCCACCACCTACGGCATCGAATCTGCCGCCCACACCTACTTCAACAAAAACGCCCAAGACCTCACCCTCGATGAAGCTGCGCTGCTCGCCGGCATTCCTCAGCGCCCAGATTATTATTCGCCCTACGGCACTGGCTCGAGCGGCGACAACCGTCCACGTCTCGTAATCCGCCAACACTACATCCTCGACCTCATGGCCGAGCAAGGCTACATCACCAAAGATCAAGCCGCCGCCGCCAAACAAGTCGACACGCTCCAAAAAATCGTTCCCAAAAAGATCGGCGGCATCACCGCACCACATTTCGTGATGTACGTTCGTTCCCAGCTCATCGAAAAATACGGCATCCGCCAAGTGGAAGAAGGCGGTCTAAAAGTCATCACCACGCTCGACTTCGATAAACAAGCGGCCGCCGAAGAAGAGGTAAAAAAGGGTGTAGAGGCTCGCGGAAAACAATACCAATTCAGCAACGCTGCTCTCATCTCCCTCGATCCAAAAACCGGCCAAGTCCTCGCCATGGTGGGGTCAAAAGATTTCTTCAGCACCGAAATCGATGGCCAATTCAACGTCACCATTAATCCTCGCCAACCTGGCTCAAGCTTCAAACCAATCGTCTACGCCGCCGCCTTCATTAAAGGCTTCCTCCCTCAAACTACTCTCTGGGATGTTGCAACAACCTTTAAAACAGATATCGGCACATACGAGCCAAAAAACTACAACCTAAAAGAATACGGCCCGGTCTCCATGCGCCAAGCCCTCCAAGGATCACTCAACATCCCTGCCGTAAAAACCCTCTATCTTGTAGGCATTTCACGCGCCCTCGATTTCGCCGAGTCCTTGGGATACACAACGCTCAAACCCCGTTCACGCTTCGGCCTCTCTCTCGTCCTCGGCGGCGCGGAAGTAAAGCCTATCGAACACGCTTCCGCCTACGGCGCCTTTGCCACCGAAGGCACCCTCTACCCAACCAGCGCCATCCTCCACGTAGAAGACGCCTCCGGTAAAACGCTCGAGGACTGGCAACCACCCCAAGGAACGCAGGTCATGGAACCACAAATCGCGCGCCTCATCT
>CAZLPD010000013.1:28033-31200 GCA_964561355.1 uncultured Gammaproteobacteria bacterium | reverse complement strand
CCATCCTCCCGGTGCTTCAATCCATACATATGAAAACCCAAAAACCAGCCCTGTATAGCTTCGGTCATGCGGTGTTGGTGCTGGCGTATGTCTCGGGTGTAGCGGCGCTCATGTTTAACGGCGAACGCCTCTTCGGGAACGGAAAAAACATCCTTATTCCCATCGGCATGCTTCTCTTGTTCGTGTTTTCCGCCACCATCACGGGCACGCTCGTCTTAGGTCGACCAATCCTCCTGTATATAGATGGCGCAAAATCAGAAGCGATCAAGTTCTTCGCCTACACACTCGGCTGGATATTCTTGATCATGTGCACGGTCTTCATCGCCCTGTCCTTCATAAACCGATAAGTCCAACGTCGCGACCGTTGCTCACTCCCCGCATCCAGGTTACGTTCAGACCATCCCTATGACCCAACCCCTCTCTCCGCTCGCCGAGCAGTCGATCGCATTGCACCGGAAGCTTCGTGGAAAGATTCGCGTGGAAACCACAACCCCCATCGAATCACTGCAAGACCTCACGCTCGTCTATACCCCAGGCGTCGGGGCAGTTTCGACGCGGATTGCCAAAGATCCAAAAGAGGCGGACGAGCTCACCTGGCGAAAAAACACGGTTGCCATCATCTCAGATGGATCAGCGGTGCTCGGTCTTGGTAACATCGGTCCTGCGGCAGCATTGCCTGTCATGGAGGGTAAATCAGCCATTTTTAAACGCTTCGCCGACATTGACGCCGTACCTCTCGTCCTCGGTACGCAAAACGTCGAAGAAATCATCACCACCATCACCGCTCTCGAGCCAAGCTTCGGCGCTATCCAGCTCGAAGATATCTCTGCACCACGCTGTTTTGAAATCGAAGCTCGTCTCCAAGAGCATCTCCGCATTCCCGTGATGCACGACGATCAACATGGCACAGCGATCGTGATCCTGGCTGGCTTGTACAACGCCCTCAAAGTCGTTGGAAAAAACATCGAGGATGTCCGCGTGGTCCTGAACGGCGCAGGTGCAGCCGGAGTCGCAGCCGCCAAACTGCTCAAAGCTGCCGGCGTGCGTTTCTTCATCGCCGTCGATCGAACGGGTGTCATCTGCCGCGAACGCGAAGGCCTCACGCAAGAAAAGCAGTGGCTAGCAGACATGTCGACAAACGCGGTCCTGGGGCAAACGCTCGCCGATGTAGTGAAAGATGCGGACGTATTGATCGGCGTAAGTGCCGCAGGAGCGTTCACGCCAGAGATGATAAAAACCATGGCACCAAAACCAATCGTCTTCGCTATGGCAAACCCGGTACCAGAGATTCTGCCAGAAGTCGCGCGCGAATCAGGCGTCGCTGTCCTTGGAACCGGTCGCAGTGATTTTCCAAACCAAATCAACAACGCCTTGTGCTACCCAGGGCTCTTCCGAGGCATGCTTGATCACGGCATCGTCAAAGTCACCGACGAAATAAAAATCCGCGCGGCTCGTGCCATCGCCGCCTTCGTCACACAACCAACCGCCGAAAAAATCGTCCCAACCATGTTCGAACAGGGTCTGCACGAAGCCGTGGCAAAGAGCGTGATGTAAATCAAACCGTTCTCTGTAAAAAGCAAAAGCACCCTGGGAAAGGCGCACGAGGGATGGGCGCTTCCGCGAGGGTGTTCAGGGTGGCTACGCGAACCAGCTGGCGATGGCGTGGCTGACTCGGCGGTCGTATTCCTTGGCTGTCGCGTGAGTGCGACGGTGCGTCAGAGCGATCCCTAGAAGAGCGGTGATGGCGCCAGGGGCGACCCACCACCCCCAGCCAGCGAAGAAGATCAGGATCACGAGAAGCGTGGCTCCTACGCCGGCATTTCTCCGCAGAGACCGTCTACAAGACATGTGCTCGCACATGATGTGCGCTCCTTTCCGTTTGAAATCCCAAGGACCATTCAAAAATATGCGCCAAAAACGGCCAGAATGTCAAGATGAGCGTCCTACGTCTCCACTCGACCACTTCCCACCGCCTCCGCGATCGTCGCAAAGCCATCCCGCTCCAAAAGCTTCACGAGCCCGGCGTTAATCTCGCCGATGAGTTGTGGTCCCTCAAAAATCATTCCCGTGATCAACTGCACGAGCGACGCACCAGCTCGAATCTTGGCATACGCATCTTCCGCCGAAAAAATCCCACCGAGCCCAATAATATAAAGCGAATCGCCGTAGTGTTTGTGCGTATACGAAATGCACGCATTACTCAAATCCTCCGTCGGTTTCCCACTGATACCGCCCTTGGATGTATAGGCAATAGGGTCATGAATCACCTGTGGATCACGTACCTTGTTCAGATTGCCAATAATCACGCCAGCTACGCGAAACTGCACGCAGACACGAAGTAATCCATCGAGATCATCCATCGAAAGGTTGATGGGAAGCTTCACGAAGATCGGTTTCGTAGCGCCAACCTTCTGCACGCGCTCCAAAAGCATCGTGAGCGTCTCTTTCGTGGTAAACGGCTCACCTCCAAAGGTATTCGGACAAGAAACGTTGAGTGTGTAGTAATCACCAACGCCAGCATCCTTCACGAGCTGAAGACATCGAGCGTAGTCTTCCACGCCATTCTCCAGAGTCGCCGTCTCAACGGAATTCGTCTTCGCGATCGAAACTCCCACGACCATATCCTCCGCATCCGCACGAAACCGAGGAATGATCGCCTCAGCCCCATCATTCATCAATCCGTAATTGACGACGATCCCTTTTGATTTTGGTAGTCGCACAAGCCGAGGCTTTGGATTGCCACCGTATGGCTTAAGGGTGATCGACCCAAATTCCGCCGCACCAAACCCAATGCTGGGCAAAAGAGAGATGAGCTTTACGTTCTTATCAAACCCAGCAGAAAGCCCCACGGGATTCAAAAACGGCACGCCAGCAATAGTCTGCTTCAGGCGAGGATCCTGATAAGCGAACGCCCACCGCATCGCACGTCGAATCAGCGAAAAACGCCCCATAAAAACCCCGAGAGATGTAATGGCATCATGCACACCTTCGGGATCAAAACGGAAGCAAATAGGCTTCACGATCGCGCGATAGAAGACGCCGGCAAGAAAGGGGATTGGTCGAATAGCGGACATAGCAAGAAAAACAAAAACCCACCCAGGTGAGCTTCTCGAGCTTCTTTGGTCGGATAGCTACTAATCTAGTGAGATAAACGTGGGAAGTCAACG
>CAZLPD010000013.1:11407-27933 GCA_964561355.1 uncultured Gammaproteobacteria bacterium | reverse complement strand
ACCTCTGATTAACATGTTACAAAGAGCCTGTAAAGACGTCGTATATTGAACAAACCTCTCTCATGGATAAGACTGAAACGACAATGCCACGGCAATAAATGTATATGCAGATCATCTCCCTTAACACCTGGGGCGCTCGCGCGGGAATCGACAACCTCCTCGCGTTTTTCGAGCATCACAAAGATGTCGACGTCTTCTGCCTCCAAGAGATCTGGAATGGGGGAGAGCACATGCTGGATACCTCCGCAGCCGGTCGTGGTATGGAGCATGTCGACACGAAGCTCCTGACCAAAATCGCCGCAGTTCTCGATGGTCACGTCGCTTATTTCAGGCCAAGCTTCTTCGACTTCTGGGGTCTCACCATCTTCGTAAAAATAGACATCCGCGTGCGTGAAGAAGGAGAGAGGTTCATTTATCAAGAACGAGGGTACATCTCAGAACACGACATCGCCGACCACGCTCGCCATTTGCAGTACATAACGATAGATGCAGCTGATGGTCCGCGAACCATCATAAATCTCCACGCCGCCTGGCAAGCCAACGGAAAAGACGACACGCCTGCCCGCCTCCTCCAATCAAACAACATCGTCGAGTTCACAAAAACCCTCAATCATCCCTTCATCCTCTGCGGCGACTTCAATCTCCTCCCAACCACGAAAAGCATCCAAATCCTCGAATCAACGGGCCTCCGCAACCTCATTCGTGAGTACGGAATCACGTCCACCAGGACCAGCTTCTACACAAAACCCATCCGCTTCGCTGACTACACCTTCGTAAGTCCAGAGCTACACATCTCAAATTTTCAAATACTCCCCGACGAGGTATCCGACCACAGCGCGATGTATCTGGAGTGCGAGTAGATCTACGCCCCTCCACTGGCCGAATGGGCTCTCTAAGGAAGATGAGGTTTAAGGAGAGGAGTGTAGACAGTGGTTCATGGGTCGCATAGTGACTAGTATACTAGTCACTATGACATTGACTAATTATTAAAACATTAATAAAGTAAAAAAATGCCTACCATAATAGGCGTTTTATATGATCTTGTGTAAGCTTGAGTCGATCGCAAAGAAACGTGGGAAAACGGTGACGCAGATCGCTAAAGAAACGGGCCTCAACCGCAATACGATAACGGCTCTCTTTCACAATAAAATCGACGGAATAAAATTCGACACCCTCGAAATGCTTTGTCGTACCTACGGACTCGGGCTCGGGGACCTGTTGGAATACCATGCGGCTCCCGCTGCGGATCGGGCAGTATCATCCGCAAAATGGTATCGGCAAGAGGCGGAGGTTGTCCCGTTCACCTGTTGGCCGTGGTTCATGGCGTTTCACCTCACGCCAACACCTGATATACGCGAGGCCTGTAAAGAAGTGCAGCTCTACATTAAGCAGAATAGAGCCTTTCTCTATTGGCAGCAGCCAGCCTTCAATCGTTATGCGGAAGAGGTCTACCGCATCTATCAAGACCCAAAAAAACGAAAACAGCTCTACGCAGAATACTTAGTGCAAGCAGAAAAAATCGAACGCCTCTATCGCGAGACGCGGCCAGAGGCACTTCTAAAGGCAGACGCCGAGACGACCAAGGTTTGGTACAATCAGGTGTGGGACATCTATCAAGCGTTCTGGAGGACGAGCCTCTTTATCGATTGTTTTGATGCGGGGGTAGATCAGCGTTTGATACGTGAAATTACGGAAAAATATAAATGGTCTGCCGACGAGGTATCGATCCTCACAACGTCGGAACAAGCAACATTCCACCAAGAACGTCTCTTGGTGCTAGTTGGTATTGCAAATCGTTGGGCTCAGCATCGAGAGGCGGGGAGCGCTCGGGCTCTACGAGCGTTTATCCAGACAGATCCTGAGGTGAAGGCGTATCGAGAAGCATTTGGATATGCGCACTCGACCTATATGACGATCGGCAGTATCACCGAAGATGAGGTGTGTGAAGATATACGACGTCGCGTAGCAGACAAGCGTGGTCTCGAAAAAGAGTACGTGGCGCTAAGGACCTACTCAGCCGAACGTCGCAAGCAAACAGACAAAGTGCTACGCAGACATCATCTCGAGCAAAATCCGCTCGCCTTTTTTCAAGATCTTACCTTTTGGCGAGAGCATCGAAAGAAAATAAACATGATGGGTTTCCATCTGCTTGATGCGGTGTTGGGGTGGCTCGAACAAAAAAGCGGCATCGCGCGTTCCTATCTAGGGTATCTCTGCTTTGACGAGTTCGACGCCGTGCTAAAGGGGTCCATCACACAAGACACGCTCAGACGTCGTCGTGAATTTGGTATCCTGATTATCGGCGATGGGAAGAACTATCGCATCATTGAAGGAGATCAAGCCACCTCAGTACGAAACCAGCTAGAAGAAGAATGCGGATTCTCCGCTGCGCCCAGCGTCCTATCGGGCCAAGTTGCCTCGCAGGGCTACGCACAAGGGAGAGCGCGCATCATCCTCGCCGTCGCAGACTTTTCCACGTTTCAAGATAGCGAAGTCCTTGTAACGGGCATGACACGACCAGAATTCCTCCCGCTCATGAAGCGTGCCTCTGCCATTGTCACCAACGAAGGAGGGATCACGTGTCACGCAGCCATCGTATCGCGCGAGCTAGGTATCCCCTGTGTGATCGGTACCAAAAATGCAACAGAGGCTATCAAGAACGGGGATATTGTGGAGGTGAGAGCTACGCATGGAACGGTGAGAGTGCTCAAAGCCTAACAGTGCACTCAGTTCATGCTAAGCTACCATCTCCCTATGAACCGCCATTCTCTTTGCATCATCGCCGTACTCACGCTCGGTCTTTTTGGCGCGGGATGTGAACGAAATGCCCAGCAAATAAAGGAGAAAATCGTTGAACCATCTTCGTACGAGGCGCGCGAAAAGGCGCTCTCCCCCGAAGATCAGGCGGCGGTCGAAGCGCTTAAAGATGGGCGTCTGCCACGCAGCGCTTTCTCGGACACGGGGTACACATTTTGGCGCCACGGCACCGATTGTATTGGAACGGACAACGTCTCATTTGACGGTGGCGACCTCTTGCGCACGATCGCAGGAGACTACGAAAACATCGCCAGAAACTACTCCCTTAAACAGATCAACAGAGACTGGCTGCACAAGACCTACAATCAAGTGCAAGGAGCAGTGGCAACCACAACCGATCAAGTCTTCACAACGCAAGTCTGTCGTTTAAGCAATGATGTAACGATCGTGAGCGGTGCCGTCTGGCCAAAGGGTGCGCCAACGTGGCGTGTGGAAGGTGAAAAGCTTATCTACGATCCAAGCATGCGATGGATTGAGCAGAAGCTATTCCTCATCAACAAAGATAAGGTAAATGTAATCACGGGCGTGAGAGTGAATCACGGCAACATGACGGGCGGAGATACGGAGGGTTGTGACGCATCTCTCACAAAAGACGCGGTAAGCTGGGACTGCTTCATGGGTCCAGATCGAAAAGCAGATGGCGAACCCTACGGCGAGCCTTGGTATCGTCGTTATCTCTTCTCGCTTGCGGACGGAAAAGTCACCTCAAGCCTTCATCACAAGCCCTAAGCAAGAAGCTTGAACGATTCGCGGACATACTCGCGGACATCGGGTTCAAGGTCCATCGCCTCCGTTTCCTCGAGCGTGTACCAACCGATGTTTGTCGTCTCTCCATCGAGTGGCTTCAGATCAAACGTCGAAGCACGCGAGTAAAAAATACAATCAATATGTTCGTGATCCGGCCCGATCACCTCGTTTTGGATATAGCTTGGCGCAATCAACATGCGTACTTGTTTGTGATCGGGAGCGACGGATGGGATATGACGATAAAGCTCAATATCTAATCCAGATTCCTCCTTTGTCTCACGAACGGCCGCCTCGCATGGCGATTCATTCGGATCAACGTGCCCACCAACTGGCAACCACATCGAGTGCTTCTTATGCCAGTGCAAAAGCGTCTTCCCTTGGTATACGACAAACACGGCAACAGTAAGGTGGCGATCCATAGTGAAAAGAACATAGCGGAAGCGTTCCTGTCTGTGTAGGGGTCGATGGCATCGGCCCGACCCTGGGTATGGATCATGCCCCTACCCAGCCTTAAAACAATCCGCTAGGCTGTACACAATATGAAGCGCAAAAAGATCGTAGTCATGGGAGGAGGAACGGGCACCTTCACGGTCCTCTCCGGCCTCAAGCACTATCCCGTCGATCTCTCGGCGATCGTTTCGATCGCGGATAACGGTGGTTCCACAGGGATTTTGCGTGATGAGCTCGGCGTCCTCCCTCCGGGTGACACACGTCAGTGTCTCGTCGCCCTCTCCGCCGGCGATGATCTTTTGCGCAGTCTCTTCAACTATCGTTTTTCCGAAGGCTCTCTCTCTGGCCATAACTTCGGCAATCTCTTTCTCTCCGCTCTCGAGAAAGTCACAGGCGATTCTCTCTCCGCCATCCGCGAAGCCCACCGCATCTTGAACGTGAAAGGTCGCGTGATCCCCGTGGCTTCCAAGTCCGCCCACCTCTTTGCCGAACTGGAAGATGGAAAAGTCATCGAAGGTGAACACGCCATCGACGAAATGGAAGGGGAACGTGCACCCATCGCGCGCTGCTTCCTCTCACCAGCGGTAGATGCAAATCCAGAGGCGATCGAAGCGATCGAGTCCGCAGATGCCATCGTCATGGGTCCAGGCGACCTCTACACCAGCATCATGCCGATCTTGCTCGTCGATGGAATTCGCGAAGCCTTGGCTCGTTCGAGTGCCAAGCGCATCTACGTACTCAACCTAGTCACGAAACACGGAGAAACAGACGGCTACACAGCCAAAGCCTACGCGGACGTCATGGCACGGGCTATCCATCCAGGTGTGCTCAACACGGTGCTTGTAAACACCGAACGCCCACCAGAGGCGATCATCGCGCGCTACGAAAAAGCGCACGAATACCCAGTAGAAGACGATCTAGAAGGCACGGGCTATCAAACCGTCCACGCGCCACTTCTCTCCGATGATATCCAAGAACCAAAGCCAGGAGACCACCTCCACCGCAGTCTCCTCCGCCACGATCCAATCAAGCTAGCCGAAGCCATTCTAAGCTGCCTCGGCTAAGTCCCAAACAAAGCACGACCACGGTCGTGTTTTTGTGTGCTTGACGCTCCTGCGAGCGTCTGTTGGTATTGCGGCACAGGAGGTGACATCGATGGTTCCTAGCGTGAAGGATTTGTTCGAGGTTGGGACTGAGTCAGGGCCCTACGCCTACGCCATCCGCGAGATGGCTCGCAACGCTGAGGCGGCGACCAACAGGAGGCAACCGCTCTTCCTCGGGTGGTGTATCCCGAGCAAGCCTCTCGATGAAGAGGCGGATTTCAGGGAGGTGACTGAGGAGAGGCTGAGGAGAAGTCTCGAGTGCTGGCACAGAGAAGATAGCGGAGAGGGGCCGCTTCTCACCCAGATCGATCCTGAAGCTCCTGGTGACAAGGGCGGACTCGTGTTCCCTGGCGTGAGCATCGCTCTGCCGCCCAAGCCCCGCGTCCTCTGCAAGGTGACGGATCTGCCTACGGAGGCTGGGTGGCAGAGGCCCGCGATCGAGAAGAGTAAGTACGCCTACGGAGGCTGGCACTGTACTCTCGATCACGATGCACTGCTCGTCGCGCCCATCGCGCTCGGCACGGATTGCCGAATCCGTCGAGGGGCTGGCATCACCTGGTCGGTGATCGGGCATGGGGCTCACATCGCGGGTCGCGTCTCTAGATCGCTGATCGGTGATGGTACCCGGGTAGAACCGGGGGCTGTAGTCGGAGACTCTGTGGTCGGGAAAGGCTGTCTCATCGGGGCCGACGTCGTTCTTCGGAGCGATGATGAGCTTGAGCCCTATCGCAAGGAGATCGTGGTGGAGGACCGCCGCACAGCAGAATTCCCCAAATTCTACACGGGGCGCAAGGTTCTCGGTGCGATCGTGGGCGATAGCTGCGTAGTGCTCGCGGATCTGATGCCGGGGACCGTGCTCATGCCCGGGTGCCATGTCACGACCAGGATGCGTGGCCACATGAGGGCCGCGATCTACGAGCCCAACATGCTCATTCAGCTCGATAGAATCCTCGCCGAGCGCCAGGATGGCCTCGATAGGACAGCTATTCACGCCGCACTTACGCAGCGCTAACACGTCATCAATCAGAGCGGCTAGATAGCCCGCACCTTCCCTTCCTTCCTCGTCCACGCCTCGCGTTCGACGAGCTTTTGCTTTTTATACCCAAATCCAACAGGCCGAGATGAGTTCATCGTCGGCCAAAGAAAGAGGTGGGGAAGTCAGAGCGGTGACGCGAACAAGTCGGTGCACTCGTAGGAGTTGAGGTGACACGACTCGATTCCGTCAGGGCAGTTCGTGTGTGGCACGAAAAAGTATTCGCGTCCCGTGACGATGTTCCGGGGAGAGACGTACATGCAGAGCGCGCCAGGAACCGAGAGGGCCTGCGTCCCATCTGGATGCACCTGCCACGGTTGAATGAGGCCGTGCATCTCAATCTCTTCGTTCCAGCGCACGGGTTGAATCGCGTAGAGATGATCGCCGTTCGAATAACGATTCTCAATGTTGAGAAAGGGGCGCATGCCAGGTGGCAGCGCAACAAGTCCATTGATCGTCCACGGCGTCGTACCAAGCGGGACCGTGACCGTCGCGATCTCACGCATTGTCTGACTCGGCTCGTGAAAGAAGGTGAAGGCGATCTGCGTCGGCCGTCCCGTCGCAAAAGGATGCTGTGACGTGGCGTAGGCAGGCGTCTCGTAGCACAGATGCCAGAGGCTGTAGCCCGCCGTCACCCAGCTGCGCGCATCCGTCGACAATCGCAGCGGTCGATCGTTGCAGGTGCTCGTCGAGAGGAGTCGAAGCACCGGAGTGCTCGAGCCAGGAGGATCAGGCGAATCCGCTCGCGCATCCGGAAGATCATCGATCGGTGGAGACGTGCCGTTCACGCCACCTCCGGTCGCACCCACATCCGCGGCAATCGGCAAATCATCCCACGGCCACGGATCGAACGAAGATTGATGGTCGTCGGCAGTGCGTGAAGGTCCGATCGAGGCGCGTACCTCGGAGGTAAGACGTGGCTCGCTCGGACGAAGAGTGGATCCGGACTCAGCCGCAGCATCCCGCGCTCCGCAACCCGAAACCAGCACGCTCAAAAACACGCACAGAATCACAAGAAACTTCTTCATGATGTCACCCCAGCGTGCGAGATACACGAACCGCTCGCGTCTCGTCACTCCATACCCCGTTCCACAAAAAACCACCCTGTGTCAAGGGTGGTTTGTGTACCTAGGGAAACCGCGTGTCGATGAGTCCTCGGTCCTGATCAATCGATTGCACCGACGAGCGCACCAGATCAAGCGGTGCATCAAGCGCGTTATCAAGCGGCGTGCCAAACTTGTAGTTCACGTAAAAGGCTTCCGAAATATCGTCGACAAATTGATTCCAACTGCTCCCAAATAATCCACGCGCCACCTCTTCCGTCTTCGCCCAACGCAGGGTCCCGCCCTTTGTAACGAGATATGTTTTGTTGTCCGTCTGAAATTTCACCATACGTGATCCAGGTCGATAGGTAATATTCCCACCGATAGGAATGAGCGACATCTGATCGTTAGGGATGATCTGCACGTTGGAAAAATCCGGATACCAGCTAAAGTACGTCTTCTCATTAGGAAACACGTACCGCTTGCCGTTCATGGCATAGTAGTACACAGCGGTATCGCTCAAGTTTTTCGCATCACCATCGTCCGGGATCTTGATGAGGTCGCCCACATGCAAGGGAAAGCTCAGCCCATTTTGAAACGTGATCGTCACGGTACGTTGCAGGATGTAGTCGCCGATATGAGCGGTGAAAGCGGCCGTCCCATCTTTGAGAGAGCGAACTAAAAACCGCGCTTGGCCAAGCGAATTCGTAACTGCCTGTTCGTTGACGACTTCGTCCATTGCTCCACGCGAGGAGACGAGCTCAACCGTCGCTCCCTCAATAGGCAAAAGATTCGAATCACGAAGCACGAGAGAGACGCGCGCGTTGTCGATCCCATCAGCCTTGAGAGTGGTTTTATCGGCATTCATGCGCGAAAACGTGGAGTCGGGGGCGTTCACGGCCAAAGCAGGACGAGCGGACACGAGAAGTCCGATAGTGGCGAGGATCGAGAAAAGACGAGAAAAGCGAAGCATATCGGAACATAGTGTAGCACGCGCTTGCCTTTACGATCCATGTGGAGTTATCTAATACCGATATGAGCTTCATAAAAACATTCTCAAAACTCCGCAAAACAGACGCTGGCATCGCGGGCGGCAAGGGCGCTTCTCTCGGCGAAATGACAAACGCCAGTATCCCAGTTCCTCCTGGATTCGTGGTGCTCGCCGACGCCTTCGAGCGGTTCCTAGCCGAAACAGGCCTCGTACAAGAAGTCGACGCTCAACTCGACAAAGTAAACGTCGAAGATGTGGCCTCCGTGGAACGCGCTTCTGAGACGCTCCACGCCCTCATCACCGGCGCCAAAATGCCCGCCGACATCGCCGCAGAGATCATGGCGGCACACCAAACGCTCGGGGCAGAATTCGTCGCCGTCCGTTCATCCGCCACCGCCGAAGATTCTTCCGCCGCAAGTTGGGCAGGAGAGCTCGAAAGCTATTTGAACACGACAAGTGATCAAGTCCTCGCCAACGTAAAACGCTGCTGGGCTTCGCTTTTCACGCCACGCGCCATCGTCTACCGCCACGAGAAGAACATGAAAGATGTTCAAGTCTCCGTCGCAGTCGTCATCCAAAAAATGGTGCAGTCCGAAGTCGCCGGCATCACCTTCACGGTCCATCCCGTCACGCGTGATCACAACCAAATGATCATCGAGGCTTGTTGGGGACTAGGCGAGCTCATCGTAGGCGGCATGGTCACACCCGATGGCTACGTCATCGACAAACGCGACGGCACAATCATCGATATCAACATCTCCGAACAAGATGAGATGCTCGTTCGCGCACAACATGGTAACGAGCGCATGCCGGTTCCGGCGGACAAAAAGGCTGCTCAAAAAATCTCCGCCGACCAAATCCGTGCGCTAGGTGATCTCTGCCAAGATATCGAAAAGCATTACGGCTTCCCCTGCGACATCGAGTGGGGGATGGAAGCTGAAACGTTTTACATTCTGCAATCGCGGCCAATTACGACGCTCTAACGAAAAAGCACCTTATGACACCCACGCTAGCCACACCAGAAACAGTATCCACTCAAGCTACACCTTCCAACGATCAAGGCGGGAAGATCACGTTGTTCTTGATCGGAGTGTTAGCGATCGCCTTTGCATTTAGCGCGTGGATTTTTTGGTGGCCAGAACACCTCCGTGACGAACTTATGAAAACGGGCATACCCGCAGACGCTGTCATTCTAAGCGCCGATCCTACGGGAAACGTCTACAACAATCAGCCGCAAGTTCGTCTCGCACTCGAAGTCCATCCAAAAGACGGCGCCGTCTACAAAGCGGAAACAAGAATGATCATCAACCCAGTCTACATCCCACAATTCCAACCAGGCACGCGCGTTCACATTCGCTACGATCAAAAAGACAAAACAAAAGTAGCCATAGAAGAGACGGAAAGCAGGCAGTGATAACCGTATAAAAAGCACAAAACCCCGTCGCGGTCTCCTGACGCGAGCGGGGGTGGTTGAGGGGGTGGTGAGGTGGTGGTCATCCTGCAGGATAAGGGATGCGGATGACCTCCGTGGAAGGGAAGGCGATGGTGCGCCTAATTGTGGTCCTGGCACTGGTGTTGATATCCAGGACGAAGTCGAGCCCCAGAGTGAAGCAACGGGGTCTCACCAAGAAGGGCTCAGGAGACATGAAGTTGCCACTCGTGCTCCACACCGCGAGGTGGAGGAGGACCGGGTCCAGTACGAGCAGGCTAGGCACGCCGTAGTGATCACTGGCCCAGTGTTCGATGGCCCAGACGGCTCGCGCCGCAATCAGACCGGCTGCATGATGGTCCAGAGCAAGCAGAGCCTCTACGCTCGGGAAAACCCCGGGAGGAAGTCTAGAGAGGAGCTCGTCGAGATCCTTCCGAGTGGGCATCTTGTACTTTGCGCCGAGCCACGACGCCCTCGGTTTCCGCGGGTAGGTGATCCCACGGAGCAGGTGGAGCAGTGCTTTCCTTGGCGCTTTACCTCCCGCGTGAGCCGCGAAATCGAAGGAGGGGATAGCGCGGCCGATTCGACGCAGCGCCCTCTGTTCCTTGGCCGGCGCGAGATCACCGCCGCATGCAACGAGATACACGATCGTTGTCGTCATCGGAGTACCTTCTTTCGTGGAAAAGACCCTCTCAAATCCAGGCGCGCCCGTCAATACGGATCGGGTTCCCTCTAAAAAAACATCGAGCGCCCGTGACCGAAGTCGCCGAGCGCGTGGAAGAAGGAAGGTGCGGTGGTTGAGGGATGCTCAGCCGGGGTTGTCGGTAGTCTGCGGATTCCGCTCGTCGGGGCGGCGAGAGGTTCCGCAGCGAGTGAGACCTTCGATCGGCGGGTCCGGGTCCGCCATCGTGACAGCTTCGAGCATGTCGTAGGTCTCGTGGGGGGTGGGATCGTGGGAATCTTCGCGGGCTTCGGTCGTCATAGCCATCTCCTCCAGATGGTCTAGGGGTCCTGCAAGCTAAGACAAAGCTAGGCTCTAATTTCGCCACATTTTTTCATCCGTGGCAAGTCTCTACTTCTTGCTGCCGCGCACGTCGACGAGTCGCATCGCTGCTCGCGGCGGAGGCGGCGGACTGATCACGAGCGGTTGGAGGTCGTACACGCCCTCGTACGTGCCAGAGCGGTTGACCGTGAACCCGGATCGATTATCGACGGGTTCGTTGAGCACGTGCTGCATCCAGCCCGTATGCTCCGTCCAGTATACGCTCTTGGGTACGAGGTGCGCCGCGATGAGTCCGGTGAACGGGTCGCCGCCGCAGATGACGATCCGTCCACGGTGGACCACGCGCACGCGCAGCGCGCGCTCGATCGCCGCGCTGGCCGCACTTGCCCATCGTGTCATAGCCGTGCGCACACGAGGCGAGGAGGCGAGGTACGTCTTCAGAGGGACGTTCCTAGAGGTCTCGTAGGCCTCGCGGATGATCCATCCGTCCTCGGTGGTGAGGGGCGGAGCGGCCAGCTCCGGCACGATCACTGGGAGCGGCCAGTCGCGCTGACGAACGGTTCCGCACGCCGCCCGATCAGGAGCGATGAGCACGAGATCGGGAGCGTCGCGGCTGACGGCCTTGCGAACCCGCTCACGACTCTCGAGAGTGGCTCTCGGGCGAGGTCGGGTCTTGTAGAACTCCCGAAAAGCGCCGAGAGAAAGCACATGGTTATCCTCACTCTCTCGAGCGGGATGTGCCATCGGCACAGAGCGCAGCACGGTGGCCATGCCTCCGTGCCGGAAGAAGTCTTCGAGCGGCGAGATCGTTCTCACCTCTCCCATAATGAGACCACTCCTTTCTCCCACTTCTTCCGAAGCAGGTCCCCAAGATCGTCGAATCCAAGGGATCTGCTCCGGAGCAAAAGAGCGACCGGTGAGTCTGACAGAACCAGCCAAAAAGTCAATCCACTACCCCTAAAAAGCACGAAACCTCCGAGCGGTACGAGAACCGGGCGGAGGGTGATGGAGGAGGAGGTAAAAGAGGGGGCGCGTTCGGTTCTTCAGGAGGCGTAAGAGAAGGTGTTGTAGACGGAGCGTGTGCCGCCATCAACGGCGAAGGCGAGGAGGTGACCCTCCGGGGAGATGCGCGCCGAGAACGGCTTGCTGCCCGCGCTGACGCAGTGCACGCGGAAGCGATCCGTGGAGACGCCCTCCTGGATGAGTTGAGCGCCGAGGTTCACCGCGTTCGCGGTCACGACGAGGAGGGGCTTTGTGCAGCGGCGCAGTTCGCGAGCGACCTCGACGAGGGCTTCTCCACGAGACACGAGGTTGGGCGCCTCCACGATCTCGACACCCTGAGGAACGGCGCTCACGAGACGTCGTGCCTCGGTCAGCACGAGTACAGGGTGCTCAACGCCCTCGAGTTGCCAGGGATGAGGGCCGGGAAAGATCAACTCGATGTGCATCTGCTAGTTTTCCAATCCTCTCTGTCAGTAATTCGCCCCATGCGAACACGGTCAGAGTGGGGGAGAGCATACGCAGATTTGCCCCCTCAGTCAATACGCAAAGAACGTCCGGGTGGACGTTGTGAGGGAGGGGGAAGGTGCCGGGTATCAGGTCGTTGGTGACGGGTCGGGGTTCGGGTCGTAGATGCCCAGCCACTGACCAGCCGAACTGATGAGTCCGACACCGGGCATCTGCAGGGCCGGGAGGTCGGCGATGGCGGTGCGTGACTGCTCGTCGACCAGGCGATAGCCAAGCATCAGCAGCAGCCATGCGTGTCTGCTTACGATCACGAGAGCTTCATCGCGAGGGGTCTGGTAGGCGAAGATCGGCTGCAAGGACGCTACCAGCGCCTGAAGATGGTCGTAGAGTGCCGGAAACAGGTCCCATGCGCGGAAATGAGAGACGGCGCCCGCCACGTTCATTCTCGGGTCGAGCCTCCGGCTGGCCGTGGCCAGAGCGAAATCATTGAGCCCCAGCCCCAGCTCGGGCACCTGGCAGACGGTCGTGCAGCCGAGTGCCATGAGCGCCTGACGCATCAAGCTGCACTCATCCACCGACGTCGGACATACGCCTGTCGTGTGTCGCCAGCTGTTGGTATTGAGCGTGTTGCTCAACGCCTCCCACCGCTGCGCCTCCACGATCCCGTCGGGGACATGGACCAGGATCACTCCTCGTTGCTCTTCCAAAACAGCACCCTCCTTTCAGGGTTCATGTATTTCTCCACAAATAAGCCTCAGGGTCAATATTGATCTACGAAGCACGCGCTCGAATAAACTCCTTCACCCCTTCAATCGTCTTCAACAAATCCCCATCCTGATTCTCAATCAGCGTATCCGCAATGGCTTCGTACGTAAGTTCCTCATCGATATGTTTCATGCGACGCTCCACTTCTTCCGCGGCGGATCCACGCGCCTGCAATCGACCGAGCAAATCCTGACGTGATGCGGTCAAAAAAATCACACACGCTTCCGGATGAATCGTCTTAAATGTCTTCGCGCCCTGTACATCGATTACCAAAAGAATCGGGCGTCCCGTGGCCATCAAGCGTTCCATCTCTGCCTTGCTTGGGCCGTATAAATTTCCGTATACTTCTGCGTTTTCATAAAAACCTGCCTGCGCGCGTTTCGCCTCAAACTCCTCGCGCGACACGAACCAGTAGTGGACGCCATTCTCTTCATTCGCGCGCGGTACCCGTGTTGTTGTCGTCACAAACCGCGACAATCCCAAGGACGCGTCTCGCATGAGCGCGTCAGCAACCGTCGATTTTCCAGCACCCGAAAGACCCGTGAGGATGAAAAGGGGAGAGGCCATACGTAGAACTAAGAGACGCGAAATTCCTCGATCATCTTTCCAAACGCTGGATCAGGGGCAAGGACAAACGTCTTTTCTTCGTTGGTTTTTGGATCTTGGAACGTGAGCTGCACGCTTTGCAGCATAACGCGTGGAGCCGCGACGTTGCGGTCAGTCTGCTTCAGTTCGTACAGTTCATCACCGATCACTGGTCGGCCAAGCGCGTGCATGTGAGCGCGAATTTGGTGAGTGCGTCCAGAAAGAATGTCGAGCTCAACAAGCGTTGCGCCGATAAAGCGTTCAAGCACGTGGTAGTGCGTCCAAGCAGCGCGGCCAGCTTCTTCGCTGTTAGGTCGCGCAGCCATACGTGCTGATGTCGCTGAACGCGCGATGCGGAACTTGATCTCGCCTTCATCGCGAGCAATCACGCCGTGCACAAGCGCAAGGTAGCGCTTCTTAATCACGCGATCGCGAAACTGTGCGCGAAATGATTCATAGGCAGCCTGAGTCTTGGCGATGATCATGAGCCCACTCACCTCACGATCGAGGCGGTGGATGATGCCAGGGCGTACAGGATCCTCACCGACCTTGGCGATCTCCGGGTTGCGCTTCAAAAGCCAGTCTACGAGCGTAGGTTCATCGTGCACGCTGTCGGCGTGAACAAGAAGTCCGATAGGTTTGTCGATCACCATCCAATCCGCGGTCTCTTCGATCACGGTAGGTGCAGGCACATCCCAAGTTCGTCGAGGTTTGACGGTAGCAGGAGCCTTCGGCGCAACGGTCGCGACATCCCCATAGGTAATCACATCGCCATCCTTCAAAAACCGGTGCACCATGGCCACTTTACCGTTCACGGTGATCTGGCCAGATTTGATCGCTTTTTGCAGCATGGAGCGCGATTTGTCCTTCAACCGCTCAACCAAAAACAAGTCCAGGCGTTGCCCAGCTTCCGTTGAGGAAATCGTCCAAGAAGTCATGGCCGGATCTTAGCCGATATCTATGGAATAGGATAGGGGGGAGACGACGATCCCCGCTGGCCAAGGCTGCGGGGAGGAGGGGAGGGCGGATTTGTGCGAAAAAGGCACGGTTAGGCTGTAGAAGGGAAGGTGCTAGGCAACGCGCCTCTGCGGGAGGTGATGCAGTCCTACGAACTTGCGCTCATACAGGCGCTCAAGGGCAATGGCTACGTGGAGGAAGAGTCGATAGATCACTCGCGCAGCCTCTCGGATCAGGCGCAAGAATCCGGTATTTCGTACCGCCTTACGAAGCCCGTCGTTCGCTTCGTAGACGTCCTGTTGCGGCCAGGGAAAGCTGCGCCGATTCCCCTTGAGCTTCAAACGGTTGGCGCGGTTCAGAAGCCTCAGGGCCCTGGGTACGGCCGAGAAGTCCATCTCGTCTTTGGCGACCGGAACGAGGGTGACCGCGAGATCGAACGGGAGTCCATCGGCGATCGTCTCAAACGGGCGCAGGACGAGTCTATGAAACCACCGGCACCGGACAACAATGGGGTGCTTTTCGATGAGCTGGGCCAGAAATCCGTAGACGCCAGGAAGACGGTCCCGAAGTTTCGCCGTGATAGCTTCAGGAGTCGGTGGGTCGGGATCCGGAATGAAGTGCGGCCATGGAGGCAAATCATCACGTTCCATCATGGCGGTGCTCCTTGCGAGCGCTGCGGAATCGCAGTAATTCCATACTAGGGTCCAAGCAACTCACCTGCAACTTTTGACAATGTGGATAGATTTTCTTAGCGTATGCCTGCCGTTTCCTGTACCGTAAGACTGTCATTCTGAACGAGCCTCATTCCTTCCCTTTGTCATCCTGAACGAAACTCCACTCTCCTGTCGTCTCGACCGGAACGAAGTGGAGTGGAGAGGCCTTCGCCCGTCCGAACCACCGAGATCCCTCCACTGCGTCGAACTTCGGTCGGGATGACGAGGATAGGAGAAGCGCTCCACTCGGGATGACAAAAATCCATGCGCGCGTAGCTCAGTGGTAGAGCAGGTGTCTTATACACACCTGGTCCCTGGTTCGATCCCAGGCGCGCGCACCACGTAAAAAGCCTCGCCACAAGCGAAGGCTTTTTACGTGCCTCGTGATAAGTTTACTTATTTTACGAGGCTACCCCTTCGGTAATCGGCCAGTTTTTACGCGTCGTGATCACGAATATTTTGATAACTCTCCCATCTCCAGCTCGGCAATGTCTCCGTCTCAAGCGCAGTCCGCACCGCACACCCAGGCTCTGTCTCATGCCGACAATCAGCAAAGCGACACGTTTGTGCAAGCGCTAAAACATCCGGAAAGCCCAAGGAGACATCATCCTCATCCAGATGACTTACATCAAGCGTACGAATGCCGGGCGTATCAATCAAAAACGAACCAGGTTCCCAACTATGAATATCTGATCGCGTCGTCGTATGTTGTCCTTGTTGCGCACGCTCACTCAAAGCCTGCGTCTCAACATTCGCATGAGGAATGAGTGCGTTGATGAGCGAAGATTTTCCTGCGCCACTCTTTCCAAGCAAGATCGCCATCTTGCCGCGAATAGCCTCGCGAAGATGATCAAGCCCAAGTCCGGTCTTCGGTGACGTTTCGATGACAGGAAGTCCCTGATGACGATACAAATCCAAGGCGGGATGACGCGCCTCTGTCAGGTCAGCTTTGTTCAAACAAACAACAGGTTCAATGCCGGCAGCGCGACAAAGGGTGATGTATCGATCCGCGAGCTCAGGTTCAAATGCCGGCTCAGCAGCCGTAACCACAATCACGGCCGTATCGATATTCGCGGCCATCACGCGTCGTTGCTTGCGATGACGACTCCCGGATTCACCATGCATGCGCGCGAGCTCTGTCTGTCGTGGCTCAACGCTCATGATGCGCGCAGGTTCACCCGCAACATCAACCGTTACCTTGTCACCAACAACCAATCCATCGGTAAGTGACGAGGGTCCAATCGCGCTCACCGTCTCGCTCTCAACCAAAACAGCCACGGCCCCACCGTAGACAGACGCGATCACTCCTGGATGTATCATGCCTCCCATAAAGCCACACAAACCTATTGCCGTCTACCCAGTTGTTGAGTACCATCGGGTCATATGTCGATGATGAATCCAACGATAGAAGGAGGCGCAGCCC
>CAZLPD010000013.1:6579-11307 GCA_964561355.1 uncultured Gammaproteobacteria bacterium | reverse complement strand
TGGCATGGAAGACGCTGTTCGAATCCTCGGTATCGAAACCAGCTGCGACGAAACCGCCGTGGCTGTTTTGTCTGTGTCTGATTCGTCTACCGTGGAGGTCCTCCAAAGTCTCGTCTCATCCCAAATCCCCATCCATATAAAATACGGAGGTGTCGTTCCCGAGGTCGCGGCGCGTTCGCACGTCCCCGAGACCGTCTCGCTCATCGCGCAAGCGCTCGAAGCGCATCCGCTCGAATCGTTTGATGCAATTGCCGTCACGCGCGGCCCGGGTCTAGCCACGGCACTCAACGTCGGATTAGAGGCGGCACGCACGCTCGCAGCATTTTCTGGTAAGCCACTCATCGGCGTGAATCACCTCGAAGGTCACATCGCCTCAGCCTGGTTGAACGAGGAGAACCGCAAGCGTTGGGAGTATCCACTCCTTATCCTCATCGTCTCCGGTGGCCACACAGAGCTCGTGCTCATGCGTGACACCTGTCGCTATCGCATCGTTGGTCGCACGCGCGACGATGCCGCCGGTGAAGCATTTGATAAGTCCGCCAAGCTCATGGGATTGCAGTATCCAGGCGGTCCAAAAATCGCGGCGCTCGCCGAAAAAGGAAATCCAACCGCCTACAAACTTCCTCGACCGATGCTGAATGATGGAAGTCTCGACTTCAGTTTTAGTGGTCTCAAAACGGCGGTACGCACGCTGTGGGAGTCGGTAACACATCCAGCCTACGATGAAAAAAACCCAGCCCCCGTCTTCTGTGATGTCGCCGCTTCTCTTCAATCAGCCATCATCGAAGTCCTCGTAGAAAAAACGATGACAGCGGCAAAAAAGCATCGCGTGAAAGGCGTCGCGGTTGTCGGTGGAGTATCGGCCAACACCGCGCTCCGTCAAACGCTCGCCGCGCGCCTAGCGAAAGATCTCCCATCCGTCGCCTTCCTCCCGTCCGACCGCACCTACGTCACCGACAACGCCGCCATGATCGCAGCGGCGGGCTATTGGAGGTTTATGAAAGGGGAGAAGGTGGATTGGAAAAGAATCGACGTGAGGCCAGAGTGGGAGATTGGATAGGTCTCCCGTCATCCTGAACGAAGTCCGACGCAGTGAAGGATCTCGTAGCCCTCCGATCGGTCGAGATTCCTCCTTCCATATAACTCCATTCGGGATGACAAGAAAATTATGCCACGACACCATATTTCAACCATCGCCGACTGGGACCCCTTCATCTCGGATCTCTTATCGTCCATAAAACCGGGGGCGATCATCGCGCTCTCGGGCCCTCTCGGTGCGGGCAAAACAACCTTCGTACAATCTCTCGCTCGTGCACTGGATATCACGGTCACACCAACAAGCCCCACGTTCTCGCTCGTCCGCACCTATCCAGTGAAACAACATCCACTGATAAAAAAACTCATCCACGTCGATGCCTATCGCATCGAAGATGAAAAAGACATCATGACCCTCGGCCTCGAAGAACTCCTCGCCGAAAAAGGATCGCTCATGTGTCTCGAGTGGCCAGAAAAAGTCGCGTCGTGGGTGCAGCGTCAATCAAGCATCATCCATCTCACAATCGCACCAACGACAGAAGGCGGTCGAACGGTGACAAAAACATAAACCCCTCCATTTCGGAGGGGTTTTCTGTGTCGTCCGTGCCTTATTTCTGTCGCAATCCGTACAAACCACTCCATGAGTCCTGTCCACCTTGGTCAACCATGCGAACCTGATATTCAAGCGTTGGTTTGTTGTAGACAGGGGTCGTCCATGTGCAGTGATCGCTAGGACAGCTGAAGACTTTGGAACCGTTCACGAAGAGATCAATATGGTCGAGACCACGAGCCGACCAACCACGCATCGTAAGGCTGATCTGATCATTCTTCGCGTAGCCAGCAGCACGATCACTCGTAACCTGTGCGTACGAAGCAGGGCTCGAGAGGGCGTTCCAGGTGCGTTTCAGCGTCATCATGCGCACATCCGACCAGCTCACCGTTCCATCCATGTCGGTGACACGCGCGTTCATGACAACCATGTGTTCATCGCTGAAGTCGTTCGTGGTCACGGTATAGGTACACTCTTTGCTACCCTTCGTACCGAACGCACACGTCTTGCGCACGATGCCATCCGCAATCATTTCGATAGACTTCAAGCCATTCGGTGCCCAAGCGCCAACGGTATACGATGCCGTTTCATTCACGGCGATCACGTCCTGTGCAGGTGTCATCCAGGACCACACGCTAAGACCACTTCCGGCCTTGGCAGGAGCTTCATTCGAGTCAGTACCTTGATCCGTCACACGCACAAGCACCGATTTTCCATTCGCCCAGATTTCCTGTCCGCGGTTATCAATGGCGCGAGCCAAGAAGGTGATCGTGGTTCCAGCTTGGTAGTTGCTGGTATCGATCGTTAAGTCACAAGACACAGGTCCGACGGCTGCGCCAAAGCCACAAGTGCGTTTCACAACGCCGTTCGCAAGAACCTCAACGGAATGCAAGCCAATGGTGTTGTTTTGCGCTTTTACTTTGTAGGTAATCTTATCGCCGCGCAACACGGAAGCAACGGCTGGTTCAAGTGTAGCGGAGGCCGTAAAGAGAGGACCGGTAACACTCGCTGGCGCATCAACGACGGTGGTATTTCCGGCGCTCGCCGAAGTCACATTTGGTCGTTCACGAAGAAAGGTTGTACCGGACGTCCATGTTTCCAGGTTGCGGCTATCAAGCACGCGAGCATTCACAAACACGTTCGCGCCATTTGGTAAGTCGGTTGCTACAAGCGTCACACGACACATACGAATGTCCGTCACAAGGCTATCAAAGACACAGGTGTCCTTTGCGGAACCATTCACCCACATTTCGATGCGATTCAATCCCTTCGATGCGCGCGCAGCAACGTTGAAGCGCACGGGTTGATCCTTGAGCACGGTTTGATTTGGATCGATCCATGTTGCCCAAGCGATGCCAGTTCCCAAATCCATCGTCCAAGGCAAGCTAGCCGGAACAGCATCGGAGCTCACTACAGTAGAAGGAGAAACGACGTTGCCACTGGCACTTGCAGAGCTATTTGCATCCACCGTCAAAGACACGGTCTCGCTGTCGTTGGCAAAGTTGCGGCGATTCACAGCCCGCGCAAACAATTGCACGCGACGAGTGAGCGCGCCTTGCGTCCAGTACACCTGTGAGTACGTACAGTGAACATCGAAACACGTTTTTACACGTCCACCGTTCACGTAGATATCAATATGATCAATGCTGCTTGGATCCGTAGCCTGCGCATCAAACGAAAAGGTTTTGCCGTTACCAACACGCGCATCGCTAGGGTTGCTCGTGATCTGCACGCGTGGACCAAAAACCTTGGAAAGCACTTCCGATGCCGCATTCGTGACAGCCGGAACATTGGCAGATGCTTGCGTGAGGTTTTCTTCAAGTACAGCTAAGCGCGCCGTAAGTGGACTCGAGGCGACACCAAGATCAGGGCTCGAAGCAGCGCCAACAAACACGCTCATACCAGCGTTATCCGACGCGAGATTCGCGAACAAGTCACGGCTTGGAGCCTGACGCGTCATGGTGTGTCCATCAAAGCGAACCAAATTCTTGCCAGCCAAGATCACCCAAGCGCGACCATTCCAGCTAGCCTTGATTTCACGAGCATCCATCGAGAGCAATCCAGCACCCAAAGCCTGATCAGACACCTCGCGCATGGTATTGCCATCAAACACCCAGAAACGATCAGTAGAAAATGGATTCGAAACAACGTCGCTCGTGGCAATCAAGACGTTGTCTTCGCTCTGCCAAACGCCACTCACAAATTTCACGCTAGGAATAGCGAGTTCTTTCCAGGCATTCCCACTCAAGCTCCACAAGTGTGTGCTAGGCGTCTGCAAAAGCGCATCGCCGGTGCCACGAAGCTGGCTCGTACCACCAAGAAAATACCACTGCCCATTCACGTGGATAGGCGTGTTCACACCGGTACACAAGGTCGAACCACCGCCATCGTTCACACAGCCAGAAGCGAGCGGCGACAAATTACCAAGAGGAAGATTGATTTGTTCGGGTTGCGTTTGCGCACCGTACCAGCGGTAAAGCGTCCAGGTAGCTGGGTGTCCGGCTTGAGGCTTGTTGTATGTACGTACATACCAAACGCCATCACGACCCACAGCATCCAAGCCGCCCTGAGCGTAAGGAAAACGGCCGTTCTCTTCGACCCAGTTCTCGCCATCCGTAAGCCAAACCAAAGGTTGAACCTGATCGAGCGGCTGATAGGTCACGAGCCACTGACGATCATCCGAAAAGATGTTCGAAACGCCAAGCAAACCCTTGCTACGAAGCGTAGGGGTCAAATCCTTCACCGTCTCGCCATCAAAGCGGTACAAGCGACGGCTATCCGAAACAAGCCAGCTTCCAGCACGTTCACTGACAAGGTTAAGCGCCACGCCATCTCGCACGGGCACAAGAGCCGTCTTATCGGTCCAATTCCACAAATCCGGCGTAGCCATCGCAGGAATGGTGATCGCGGCAAGCGACAAAGCACTCAAAACAATGTGGGTGATGCGCGTCGAGAGGAGGCGTTTGATATTCATAACTGGCTATTAATATCAGAAATTAGCCATTTTGTCAAGCGGGTGTTGATAACCAGGGGATTGAAAAGAGGTCCGAAAAATGGTATTATAATACAAAATATATGCCTACAAGATCTCCTGAAGGAAAGTCGTTCTTCCCGCCGAGCTCAAAGGACAAGGGTTTGCTTCG
>CAZLPD010000013.1:0-6479 GCA_964561355.1 uncultured Gammaproteobacteria bacterium | reverse complement strand
ATATAAATGATGTTCGTCGTGATATAAGCTTGGCTCAGCTTCGCGTGGATAACCCAGATTTCGATGCGAATAAGGCAGAGTTTGCCGATGATTTAAAGGTGTTGAGAAAAGGTCGTGAGAAGGTTGCTCCTCCTCTAGCCGACGTAGAGGTGGTGCCCATAGAAGAGCTTAGCGACGAAGATTTGGAGTTGGTGGAGGAGCCTGAGGTTTCGGCCAACCCCGTTGGTATTTTTAATCGTGACGAGGTGCTCGCGGCGGCAGAGAAAGCCAAGACTTCCACGCATTCAGAGTCACGTAGTCAGAGTGTTTTAGACGATGAGAGAACTCAGGTGATTCGTCGCAGCTTGCGCGCCCTTCCCGAGGAGGGGCAGGTGAGAGTTCCGGAGCGACCAATAAAAATCCCCGAAACACCAAAACTTAAAGTACGTCCAGAATATCGTGCTCCGGAAAAGCCAAAAGTCCCAAAAATTCCTGAGCTTCCTGGCTCTAGATCTCGTAGCGCAGCGTTCATATCTACACCCGCAGTGCCGGCGCCTCCTTTTACGAATCGCGCAGCAATCGGCGCACCACCTGTTCCAAAGAAAGAATCAGTAACGCAAAAAATCAGCGCTTGGTGGGATCGTAACAATCCATTTAAAAAAGCAGCTTAACCAAAAATATGTTCGAAGCACATTCTTTAAAAAAAGAAGGGTACATTGATCCGATTGTATACGGAGGAACCGGCGTGAAGGAAAAGGCTATTGATCAAATAAATGCCTTACCAACGGCAGAAGAGAGGCTTGCTTATCGCGATCTTCTAAACGCAATGCTAGAAAGAGACCAGGACGTCGTTGTGAACGATATCGAAGATATCGTGATTCCAGGAATAGCGCCTCCATTACCTGGCACGGATCGTGCGAAAACGGGGGCTGTGCGAGCAGTCGATGCTTCCAGGTGGAGGATGAAAGAAGAATCAGGAGGTGCTAGCGGTGTAAGGGCAACGGCAAGCAAGTACACGGAGGGAATGGCGCTCGGAGATAACGACTTAGTAAGCCTCAACGAAGAAGAGGCGGCTCACGTTGAAGCTAGGTTGAAGGCTAAGATAAAAGACTACGACACAAAAAAATCTTTAGTGAAGGAGTAAAAACGCATATAAAAACAGTTCGAGCCCGGTCTACACGTTGTAGATCGGGCTTTTGAGTTCAGTAGTCATCGAGAACCTCCTCGAGAGTAGGATTGTTGAGAGCGGCTTCGGCTGCTCTTGCGCGAGCTTCTTCGGGCGTCTTGGAGATAGCTCGGCCCATCAGACGGCCGCCGACCCAACATTCGATACGGATCTGCCGGTCCTCGCCACCTCCGTGAGGAAAGCAGAGAAAGTCGGGTGGCCCCTGGCCGTTCAGCCTGGTAGTGAGCAGAATCTCGGCGTCCGAAAGGGCGCGTCGCTTGGCGACAGCTACGGCGCGTTCGTCGCTGATTTTGAGGATAAGGTCCCCGATCAGCATCCGAACCGCTCCTTCGATGAGCGGGTTGAGTTTTTTGCCCTTGCCCGCCATTGCGAGAAGTCGAGCAAAGGCGCTCGAATCTGTATGCTCGTAAGTCGCATAAGCGAGTCTGCGGGCAATAGATGCCATCGCTCGATCAGACATCGCGCGCTCACGCACATCATGGATACCGCGTAATTTGAGCGGTCCAGGCTCGCGGCAGATTTCTCGGGTGATAGACAGCTTCAGTCGAACGTAGCCGACGAGCTGTTCTCGAGAAAGACCAAAAAAGATCGTGTCTCTGTCGCGAACGGAGTTAACTTGGAGAGGCTCCATTTTGAGGAATGATGGCTCAACAAGTTTCTTCACGAGCGCGACGGCTCCGTGCTCGTCCCAGGTCGCTACAGCGCCTACGAAGGCCTCGAGAGCACTCCCGATAAGGACATCGGTAGTGTAGATCTTCTTGCCGTAGGCCCTCGGCTCGTACCCCTCGGGGATGAGGGTGAGCGCGCGAAGGCCGATCGAGGTAGCGATGGTCGTCTGTAGTGTTCCGGCTACAAGACGAATTCGATACCCCTCAACAGACTCCGCGTATTTTTGACGCGGATAAGTCGTAACGATGAGCTCTGTAACGGCCATGTTCCAGATGGTATCGCCGTAGAACTCGAGGGTGGTGTTGTTTGGAGCGCCTGGATACGTCACTGTCCACGCGGGAGTGGTAAGCGCCATGTGCAAGACTCGCAAGTGAGCATCGGCATCGTCACCGAGATCGACACCAAGTCGCTCGGCGAGTTCCCAGAGGAGCATGAGGCGCTCCTCGGTGGGCTGTTCTTCACGGTCAGTCAGATTTTCCACGGTGCACCTCCTTTCTCTGGTTGATGTGAGGGCTGCCGTACCTAAACCATCTTTTTGGCTAAAGATAGACTAAATACGACAGTCCTCCCAAAAAAGAACGAAGGCAGACTTTGCACGGAATTAGCGTTTCTGTCAACCGTAGCCTCAGGAGCCTCGCGCAATTCGGTGCAGAATGTCGACAACGATGCGTCCGGCAGCAGACCAATCCGGAGAAAGGGGAGAGGTAGTTTTTGCAGGTTGCTTTAGGGATAAAAGCATCGCCTGAGACCAAAGATGTGGCTTAAATGGCGGCGCAAACACGGTTCCGCTCGGCGCCGTCTCTGGAAGGGCGCCGGCGGTAGAGGCGATAATCGGTGTGCCAAAACGAGCGGCTTCATGAAGGGGGAGGCCAAACCCTTCGTACCAACTAGGGTAGAGGAGAGCGGCCGCATCTCGCATAAGAACGTTTAGCTCCGCATCTGATGGACGCGAAACGTAGGATACGCCCTCTAATGCGGGTTTCGAACCCGCACCCACAACAATCAATCGCGCGTCCGTCGCCTTCCGTAATTCCTCGAATGCTCGCAGCGCACACGTCGCATTCTTCCGAGGATCATCACCTCCCAGAAGAAGGAAGTACGGTCGATCGTCCGTGGTGTGTTGTTGAAGGGTCGAGAGTCCACCGTCTTTTTTATTCGTCAGTCCAAGCGGAATGGTCTGGATGCGTTCCAATGGCACATCGAGCATCCGATGAAGATCGTTTTTCGTTCGTTTCGACACGGTAAGCAATGCATCCGCCCCACGAATCAACTCCGTCGCGCGCGCAACATAGTGCCAAAGCCGTGTCTTTGCCGAGAACCAACGCGGTTCAATCAGAAAAGAAAGATCGTGAACGAGCAGCGCGTACGGAGTGCGTGGTCGACCCACCATCTCGAGATTAGGAAGAAAAAGCGCGTCAAAACCACCAGGGATAAGTCGATCAAAGCTCGTCAGCCGCGCCCACGTTGCGAGAGCAACCACTTTGTTTGGAATTGATCGATGTGTGCCACGCGCTCCGGTCACACCAACTCCTGTAGTACCCAATACGAACTCATCCATCTCTCCGGCTTTGATAATCGCCGGCACCAATTCCTCCGCCACTCGCGTCACGCCTCCAGGGAAGCGATCAAGGAACACGCGACCATCAATCAAGTAGCGCATATCCCGTGCGTCTTGCAGGCATCATCGATTGTCTGGCGCATCGTCTGCAAAAACCGTTCGCGAGAAAATTGCTCTGCATGCGCACGAATCACCTTGGGATCAAAGCGACGCGGCTCAAACGTCCGCACCGCCTCCGCTAAATCCTCCCAACACTGCACATCAAGATGAAGACCAGTCACTCCATGAACCACGGTCTCCTGCGCACCACCTTGTTTGTAAGCAATCACAGGCTTCCCTGCGGCCATAGCTTCGACGGCGGTAATGCCAAAGTCCTCAACCTGTGGATGCAAAAAACCAACACAAGTTCGATATAGATCGATCTTGGCAGCCTCATCGATACGTCCAACAAACGTCGTGCGAGGTCCAGCCATCTTCTTAAGGCGTGCAAGTTCGGGTCCATCGCCAAAGATGGTGAGCGGTAATCCAAGCTTCGCAAATGCTCGCACAATCAAGTCAAATCGCTTGTAAGCCACGAGTCGTCCACCTGCAAGCCACGAGCCGTTATTCTCGGAGGAGACGGCAATACGATCCACATCCACCGGCGGATGAATCACCTGCGCATCGCGTTGGTAGTAGCGCTTGATACGCGTCCGTGAAATTTCGCTATTCGTGAGCAGCACATCCGGACGCTCCGCCGCCAACCGATCCCACTGTCGCAACCGATGCAAAAAGTGGGGGAGTAAGGACTTGATAAGCCGCGGCTGAGGCAGGTCGTTCACATAGCCAATGCGTTCCTGCCACAAAAAGCGGGTTGGCGTGTGGCAATAGCCGATGTGAAGCGCGTGAGGCGAAGCGATGGCGCCTTTCCCAAAGCTCGACGAGTTAGAAATGACTAAATCAAACGACGATAAATCGAACGACTCCACCGCCTGCGGCATAAGCGGCAAGTACCATTGGTAGTGCCGTGGTGCAAACGGATGCTTGTTGAGGCTGGAGGCGCGAATATCGGCCTTCGCTAGTCCGGGATGTGTGAAGTTTGGATCGTGAAACAGTGTAAAAATCGGTGCCTCCGGATACAGCTCATGCAACGCTAAAAGCACACGCTCCGCGCCGCCATCCTGAACAAGATAATCATGAACCAAAGCTACCCTCATAAAAAAGAGGGTAGCAGACGATCGCGAACCGTGAAATGTGGCTAGTAGACGCCCTTCTTCGCAAGCACAACCCAAGGTGTCTTCAAGAGAATATAAAGGTCGAGTGCGAGCGACCAATGTTCGATGTACCAAGTATCCAATCGCGCCTCATCATCAAATCCAAGGTCACGTCGTCCAGAGATCTGCCCCATGCCGGTAATGCCAGGCTTGATCGCCAACACACGACGATGTTCCGGTGCGTAATTAGCCACTTCCTCCGGTTCATGTGGCCGCGGTCCAACAATCGACATCTCGCCCTTCAGCACATTCCAAAATTGCGGCAACTCATCAATCGACCAACGTCGAATGAATCGACCAAGTGGTGTAATACGTGGATCGCGATCACTAATACGTTTCACGGGCCCCTCACCAATCCCATATTCACGGGTAATCTTGTCGAGAAGCTTACGATTCTCAGCCTCATGCTCGCGAAACTGTGGGCCAAGGCAATACTTCCGCCACATCGAGCGAATCTTGTAGAGAAAAAACTCACGTCCACGTTCACCCACGCGCGCCTGCTTGAAGACAACTGGTCGACCATCCTCGATCAGTCGCATGAACATCACGAGCAGTAAAAGCGGGCTCGTCAAAAGCAAGATGATGGTCGCGCACGTCACATCAAACCCACGTTTTGCAATCCGGCCCCATCCATCAAGAGGCGTGCGTTTAGGTTCGAGAATAGGTATCCCTTCAGCCGTCGAGACTTCCACATCGGCAAAGCTCGCGGCAAACAAATCGGCGAGGTAGCGAAAGGCAAGATGATGATCCTCACAAAACGCAATTGCATCACGAGCCTGCGTTTTAGAAAGTTCCGTGTCAGCAATAAGGAGCGCATCGATCTCATGACGTTGCGCAAGACGCTTGAGCTGGCTGCGCACATCCTCGTTCCAAGTCCGGCATTGCTTCACAACGGTGTATCCCAAAACAGGGGAGTCAGAGTACACGACAACAAGATCCTTGGCGGGTTTGCCCTGACCAATGATCACAAGTCGTTGATGACCAATGCCGCGTCGTAGCAAAATACGTCGCAATAATCGCAGGAAGTAGCGCGCAACACACACGTATGCGATCGCCAGCGCCCACATCGCGAGCACAAGAAAACGTGACGTCGTCACCTCGCGTCGGAAGAACACCGTCGCAATCACCACCATGATCCCCGAAGTTGAAGCCAAAATCACGCGCCCAAACTCACTCCAGAGTCGTCGTGGTCGAATGGTATAGAGCCCAGCCACCGCAAACAGCGCCATCCAAACAAAGATGAATAAAACGATGGATCCAAGGTAGTCAGTGAGACGAATCGACTGCAAAATCGGACGGATGCTCTCCACAAAAAACTGCGAAGTGCGGAGGTTGTAAGCAGTGAACGCCGCCGCTAAGAGCGCCAAAAAATCCAAAGGCAACAAAAGAGCGCTGAACGTCAAATCAAGCCGACGAGTCATAGTCGATGGTTAGTGTAGCATCGCGCGGCAATATTCGTCATTCCCTCCCTATGTCATCCTAAGCGAACCCCCCTCCCTTCCCTTGTCATCCTGAACGAAGTTGGACGGAGTGAAGAGCCTGCCCTGAGCTTGTCGAAGGGATCTCGTGGCCTCGTCCGATCGGTCGAGATCCCTCCTTCCGTCTAACTCCACTCGGGATGACAACAAGTAGCACGGCAAAAGTATGTAAATTTTGCGACGCATCTACATCCGTGGCAAAATACCCTCATGCCCAAGATCTCCACCTATCTTCGCCCCTTCCTCGAGCACGTTGAGGTAGAAAAAGGTCGTTCGCATCTCACCGTGCGCAACTATCAATTCTACTTGGCTCGCTTCATCGAATGGGCGAAAGACCCCGACGCCGCCAACATCAC
>CAZLPD010000012.1:0-33610 GCA_964561355.1 uncultured Gammaproteobacteria bacterium | reverse complement strand
GGAACGGCGCTTTCACTCGACGCTCACAGTCCGTACACCTTCAAGCGCGAACACCGCATCGCCCGTGTGGGCAATCGTGACGGCGTGACCCTTCTCGCTTGTCGCTCTGGCCGCGTTCGTGAGCGCGTCGAGCATGGTGTCACCGCTCCAGTTCTCGGCCACCACGAAGCAGCATCCGTCCTTGTACTCAAAGCGCGTTCGGTCGCTGTCAAACACCGTGCAGGGTAGTTTGCGCGAGACGGCGTTTTGCCCGTAGAGCGTTCTCCCTACGAGCGAGTCATCCACAAGCAAGCGGTCGGCGGCATCGAGTTCGCGACGTAGCTTTTCGAGGTTGGGCGGGCGGTTGCCGGTGCCAATCAGGAGCTTCACCGGAGCCGCCCCCTCGTGTGGACACACGCGCCCTCTGCGGTGATCCTCACCATGCCCACGCTCGGCCTCACGATGTATCCGTCTGTCGTGAGCGCTGCCAGTTTGGCGTAGACAGCATTCGTACACGGTAGGTCTGGACGTGATTTCATTCCAAACCACTTAGGCCAGCGTTGCCAGCACTCCAAAGCGAGGGCTTCGGTTGTGATGGGCTCTTTCTGTTCGTGGAGTACCTCCAACACTGCGGCGCGCGTGGTGCCTTCTTGCACAGGCGCGCTTCGCGGCTGGAGCGGTGCAGGCTTTGGCGGCGCGCGGTAGGGCCTTCTGATGCGCGGTGCGGGCTCCTCAACGGGCAACGCCTGCGGCTCGCGCGTTGGCGTGATCTTCTCGATTCTGTACCGGCTCGGTTCCGTGTAGCGACTCAGGTCTGGCTTCGGCGGTAGCCCCGTGGGTTGACCGCTGCCGAGAAAGCCTTTCGGCGTTGGAATCATCACACCCCTCAGAACATCGACAGTTGACGCTCACCCATGACGGAGGCCCCAAGCTCTCCGAGCATCGCGGCAAGCACGGTGCGGTGACACCTCTGCGGGTTGACGCAGAAGCACAGAAGCGTGACCGACTCACGCGAGAGAAGATCACTCCAGTGCGAGGGGTAGACCTTGCGGGCGCGCTCCATCTCGGCTCGATAGTCGGCCTCGTACTTGCGCCACAGGGCCAGCGTTTCGAGCCCCGCTTGACGCGCGTTGAGGTAGGGCTGCACGAGTCCCCATGACGGCGCGAACAGCACGCCCGTCGGATGGTTGCCTGAGCGCGTCACGTCCAGCGCATCGGGACCGCCGAAGGTCATGCGTGACGTATGAACCTTGAGCGTCACAGCGGGTCAATCTCCGGTGGGCAACCATTCGAGAGTCCGACGAACACCCTGAGCCAATCCGCATCCGAGAGCGTGGCGCGGCTATTCTCCAGCGCAGAGAGTTCCGACGGGTGGATGCAGAGCATCTTGGAGCACTCGCGCAGCCCCAGGTCCATCAGCAACCGGAACCGCAAGAGCGCCTCTCCACGAGGCGACGGCGGATAGCGGTCAACCTCGACCTCGCGCAGCCCTTCAGGGTTTACGAACGCCATCGTCTTCTCTCGCGCGATGGGCTCCACGGGAATCAGCGTAAGGTTCACGGTCCTACCTCCAAACGAACCACTCTGGAGCCTATGTGATCGGATGAGTACAAATCATCGCCAGAACGATTGTGGCGCGAGAAGAAATCGCCCACAAGAAAGCTACCGCCTCGGAATATGAGCTTCACGGCCCAACCTCAACGCGCATTGCTCGCAGTCCACCGGCCCATGAGCTTCGAAGCATGAGGTACTCCGTTCTCGCCACAGACTCGACAAGCAACGTGTCGGACTGCACCCATGATCCTCCGCGCTGAATCTCTACATGGATCACGGCCCTGCCTCCAGGCGGATTGGGCGAAGCCCGAGGTTGTCGTCCTGATAGGGCACAGCGTCCCATTCGCGACCGGTCGAGCGCACCCACGACGGGGCGTTGTAGCGCCAACTACCGCCACAGAGGACGCGGAGCATCACGGCACCATCCTTCGCATCATTGCCACCTGACGCACGGCGAGACGGTCAATCCCACACGAGCCGGTGTGATACCGACCGAGCGCGGTGGCCCACCCAGCTCCGCGGCATCGAACGTCGTGGTGCAGCCGCAGGAACCGAAGCGCGAGGCCCGCGCCGCGGTCCAGCGTGATCTCAACTTCGGGGTGCACCGCATGGAACTCGGTCACGTCGAAGTAGGGCGTCCGATGCGCGGCAGAATGAAGGTGAAACCAGTTTCCTGCCCACGCTGTCACCACGAGCAAACGACGCTCCTGCATATCGGGCGTCGCGCGCAGAATCGCGTCGGCGTAGAGCTTTCGGTCATACGTCTGCACGTTCCCGATGCACAGCGCCATCCACAGCATGATTGTTTCGAGCGTCACGTTTGGCTACGGTATACTGGAGCCAACCGCATGACGCAAGACGCAAACGATCACGCCCCCGAGACAGAAAAGACGCTTTCTTACGAGGGCCTCACAAACGAACAGCGGGCGGGCGTAGACCTCGCCCTTTCCTCGCGCGTGGCGTGCATCACCGGGGGCGCGGGGAGCGGCAAAACAACCGCCCTGGCTGCGCTCTGCGAGCATCCCACGGCCCGCGAACGGGGTGTGCTCTTGCTCGCGCCCACCGGCAAGGCTGCGGCGCGCATCAGCGAGAAGACCCGCAGGCCCGCGAGCACCATCCACCGCGCGCTCGGATGGGAACCGCGGCTACGAAAGGTCCGCTACGATGCCGTGACGCCGTGGAGCCAGCGGCAGATCGTTGTGGACGAGGCAAGCATGGTCGATGCCTTGCTCTGCGCGGACCTCATCGAAGCCGCTTCCGAGGGCGCTCACGTCACCTTCGTTGGCGACGTGAACCAGCTTCCGCCCGTCGGTTCCGGCGCTCCCTTCGCGGACCTCTTGCGCTCGGGCGTGGTGCCCACCGCACGCCTCGCGACCATCCACCGGCAGGGCGAAGGCTCCCCTGTCGTGACCGCCGCACACGCCATCCTCGCAGGTAGCCGCCCGCGCGACGTGAAGGGGTCGTCTGAGGCGTTTCTCTTCGTGCCGGTGCCCACCGACCTCGACGTGATGGCGCGGGCGCTCTCGGTGGTGCAGCGTTCGATTCCAGCCAAGTACGGGCTCACCACCGACGCGGAGATTCAAGTGCTCTCGGGCACGGTGCTTCTCTCCGATGAACTCAACGGCGCTTTGGCGCGTCACTTCAACCCCAACGCGGGGCCGTACCTCGGGGGCGGTGACAAGGTGCTCCACACGAAAAACAACTACGAACTCGGCGTGTTCAACGGAGACGTGGGGCGCTGTCTCTTGCGAGACGAACGCGGGGCACAGGTGGAGTACGACGGGCGGATCGTGGCGTATCCCGCGGGCGTCGTGCGGCGGGAGCTTGTGCGCGCGTGGAGTCTCACCGTGCATCGCGCACAGGGGAGCGAGTATCCCGCCGTCGTGGTGTGCCTCGACGGTCGGGCCTCGCCGCTGCTCACGCGCCAGTGGCTCTACACCGCCGTCACCAGGGCGCGGCGCGTGTGCGTGGTGATCGGGACCGAGCGGGCGTACCGGCGAGCGTTCTCCACGCCTGCGCCGGTACGCCAGAGCGCCTTGGCGGATCTTCTCAGACAGCCGGTGTAGTGGGCGGCGGTTCGCCGCCTTCGGCCTTTGCTGGTTTGGCAGGCTTGACGTACTTCGATCCGAGCACGCCGGTCGGCATTTCTTTGCCCCACCACACCATGCACGCAGCATTCAGGGGCGTGTGCTGCACACCCTCCTTCTGCGATGGCGTGAGTTCCGCGGCGGCGAGCATCGCAGCCCACCCTTCGTTCGTGGGATCGCAGACGCGGAACTCACCAGACTGCTCTTGCGTCAACGTGAACGTCGCACGGTTCACGAGTCGAAGCGTTCCGTCGGCGTGAATGGCAACGTACTGCTTGAACGGCGATTGCGGGTTCGGATCGTGCGGCGCAGAAAGGATCGCAGCCCTGTTCGGAAGGTAGTACCGCTCGCGGAACCAATCAGGCGAGTTCCGCCACCCGACGTTCGGCCAGAAATCCCCGCGTCGCATGGGCGTGTAGAACTCTCGAATGCCCTCGATCATGTACTTGACTCGTTCGTCGCACATTCCAAGGTCTGGTCCGTCGATCACCTTGACAGCCGAGAGAGAGTTGTAGAGTTCGACGGACGAACCAGCCTTGAAAACGATTTCCTCGCGATCGTTTTGAGATCGGTTCACGGCAACGTAGATAAACTGGCCGCTTGCTCTACCGACAATGCCAAAAAGAACACCGCCGCCAGCCGTGATGCCCCTTGCTTCAAATGTACAGCCTTCGTAGACGGGCGACTCTTTTTCGCTCGTCGGAATCACCACCGGAACGTCGCGCATCTTCACGGCTACCCCCCCGAACGGCCACTCTTCGGGCTTGAGGAGAAGTCCCGTCTGGAGGAGCTGTTCGCCCTTCTCACGGAACGCAGCCGCCGACGCCGGATCATCCACGAAGCGAGCGCGCACGAATTCGTTGTTGGCCTTGCGGAGAATCTGGAGGTTGGTCTGAATCCTGACGCGCTGTTTCTCTGCGCCTGAGACGAGGTTGTTGAGGCGGTTCAGGATGCGGCGCTTCTCGGGGTTGCGCGAAATCATCTCCGTGAGTTGGTCTTCGGTCATCACGAGCTGTGCGCCGGGGTTGTTTGTCTCGCGCGCCGCTCCGTTCACAAGGTCTGCCATCCATCCGAGCTTCGAGCTGATCGTGATGAACCGCAGACCGTCTGCGCTTTTCTTGGCGAAATAGTAGTTGATTTCGACCGTTGGCATGACGTTGCCCTGTCGCACGCCGCGCCCGTTGCGCTGTTGGAGCGACGCGGGCTCCCACGGGAGGTCAAGATGGTGGATGGCACAGGTGCGGCCTTGAAGGTTGATACCCTCGTAGGCCACCGCATTCGCAATTACCACGTCATAGGCCGGTTCGATGAGGTCGTCGCGGTCGCCGTTGAAGCCCTCCGCGATCTTCTGGCGCGCGAGGGTGTCCTTCGTGGCTTCGGCGTTCAGGATGGCGATGCGGGCCTCGGGCACGCCAGCCGCAACCAGGGCCATCTTCGTCCAGACGTGCGCCGCCACGAAATCGGTGAAGATGATGTGACCACAGGTACGGGCGATGCAGACTGCGCTCGCGACCTCGCGCATCCAATCGCCCCGCGGGTACTTGTCCGCGATGCGGAGGCCACAGGTGCGGCTTGCAAGATCGGTCTTGTCGTAGATCGCCTGGGTGGTGACAACGACCTCGTACTCGTCTGCGGAACGAATGCGGCCCGTGTGAAACCTGTTGAGCTTGTCGAGATTGCTTTCGGTCAGGTGCAGGATCTTGTCGTCATCTACCCCAGCATCGGAGAGGAGTTCGATCATGTGCGCCTGATCGTCTTCGGCCACGATGACGCACTGACCGCACGCCATCTTGCGTGTAATGGACGCCACACAAGCGTCAATCTTGGGGCTGTGATAGTCCGTGAGCTTGGCGGCGTTGCTCCAGTCGTATGCCTGAATCGGCGTCGTCTCATAGTGCGTGTCCAGCTTCGGGTGAACCGCGATACCGTTCAGACGCCCGATCACGCCAAGGGGACTGAGCTGCACGTCTGCGCCTTGCTCGTTTTTGATAAATTCTCCAGCGAGGTTACTGATGAAGTCTCCCCGGCGATTCATTCCCTTGAGCTTCTGGAGCGCCTCTGCGGCCTCTTGAGGCGTGAGCGGGATGTTGGGGTCGTTCATCCTGCGTTCTAGACCGCGCAGGAAAATCATCAGCGATTCGATCTCGGCGGTATTCGTGCCCTCCATCTGCTTGACGTAGTGGTCAACGAGAAGCTCTTGCTCCGCGTTGAGGGTCACGCCCACGTCGGAGATGTCCACCACAGCACCGTTGCCGTCTCGGTAGATGGCGCTTCCATCAGCCAGCTTCTCGGTGCGGTAGACCATGCCGCCGTCGCCAATGAATTGCACCGTCGGCTCAGGGAGCTGGATTCCCACGTCCGCAGCAGTCTTGAACTCACCGAGACGAAACACCACATCACGGAGCAAATCGAGGTTCTTGAAGCCCTTTGCTCCGTCCGTTTCCACGACGTTCAGCGAGGCGTTCATGGCCTTCATGTTCTGAATGATCATGAAGTGATCTTGAAACTGTCGAACGTCGTAGATGCCCATGCGCGTCCACACGTCATGGTCAACGTACTGGAGCATTGAATAGAACTCCAGCGGCGAGTTCTTCGCGGGCGTTGCTGACAGAAGTAGAACGCCAGCTCCCTCATTCTTGCGGCGTACCGCCGCCATGCGAAGGTCGAGCTGCCACGCCCTGTTGGAGTCGGAGCCCTCGCCACCCATGTACTTCGGAACGGCTGCACGAAAGCCCTTCTCTGGGGTATAGAGATTCTTGAAGTTTTGAGCTTCATCTACGACGAGAAAATCAACGCCGATGTCATCCCACAAGATGTCAGGGTCTTGCCGCTCGTTCTCTGACGGAGTGATGATCCTGTGAACGAAGCGGGCAATGCGCTGATCTTTGATCGCAAGCTCTCGCTCGCTAAGAGGCTTGTCGTCTGCCTTGCTGCCTCCACCGCCCTTGCGCTCTTGGATGCCGATGTGCGACATGATGCTCGGCGTGTCTCGGACGTAAGACTCCAGCTTCTCCGCGTCGATCTCGGTACGGTCGAAAACAGAGTACGTCACGAGGGCGCAGTCGTAGTGCCCGCTGCGAAACTGCTTCCATTTGAGTGCTCGCTCGTCGGGCGTGTCGGTGGCGCTGACCTCCATCCCGGCACGCTTGCCCCTTCCGCCGAGAATCTTGCGTCCTGCGCCGATCACGCAAAGGCGAAAATCATCACCCATTGCCTTCTGAAACTCAGAAACCCAATTCCAGATGATCGTATTGGGTACGAGCACGACGGGCCTGCGTGACCATCCCATCTGACGTGCCAGTGCAATGCAGGCAATTCCGGTGAAAGTCTTGCCAACGCCCACGTCAAACGCCAAGAGTCCGCCGCGGTTGTGGGCAACACGGCGCGTGGCCCGGATCTGATGCTGCTTGAGCCGCACGTCTTTCGAGTTCTCGCTGCCCCACCGATGCAGGACGATGGGGTCGCCGGAAAACGAAGGCTGTACGAATCCGCGAAGGGATCGGTTGTAGGCGTTCACGATGGCGTCGCGGTTGGCCTGCGAACCGGCAACAAACTTACGGAATGAGGTTTCCCATGCCTCGGATTGGCGACGACGAACATCTTCTGGACTAGCACCGCGGCTCCTTTCGGCGCTGGTCTTCTGCCAGTCGTCCATGTCCATGATCGTCCAGTCGTTGTTGAGATATCCGAGCACGATGGCCGCGTCTTCGCGCCCGTACAAGTACATGATGCGGCGAACGCGATCTGCGAGCTTGGTTCCGGAGCTTGCCTTGAACTGCGCCGAGAACGTCGCCCACGGCACGGGCGCACCGTTGAGCTGGAGAGTCACGAGCCCTTCATGGCGTACCAGACCATCGAACCTGTAGCCTTGGCTTGAAAGCCACGCTTCGATGAGGTTCATCGGAACCCACGAAAACGTCGGGGAAATGAGCCCCGTGTAGGTCGTCTCCGTACCACCGCCCTCCAGTACGGTCAGACGTTCCTCGCCCGCGATTTCTTGGTAGTCTGCGAGGTTCATGATCGTGCGGAGGCGAGCGATCTGCCGGTGGATGTGAGCGACCGGCAAATGACCGTAGACCATGCCCTGCACGCCGCCGATGAGCCCATCTTCGGCGTCTCTCGCAAGCAACACCGCAGCGTCGTGCGTCGGCCAGAGCGACCCGGAGAAGTAGTCTGCCTCACGCTCCAGAACGAGCGTCTCTTGCGCGCCGTGGTACAGACGATTCAGTCGCCATCCGGCTTCGTAGAGTGCTGGCAGGCTTGCATAAATCCACTCGCGCGCATCGTCTCCCCGCACTCTGGCAGCCGCTTCGATAAGCGAGCTCAACGTCACCTCGCGCTTGGCCGCGTAGACGCTCGCCGCCAACTCTGCGGGATCGCCCGCGTGTGCAACCGCCACGTTGACGGTTGGCGCTTCGATGAACTCCAACGTGGGCGATCCAGCATCGTCGAAGGCACTCAGAAATGCCTCGATCTGCTCGTCTCGGTCCACTGCGTTCAGCTCGTAGTTGGATCGTGGATCGCCCCAGGTCATTCGCCACTCGCGAACGTCCGCAGCGAGTTCGGTCCACATAGATTGCGCGGTTGCCGCGTCGGTCGCCAGCGCACCACGAAAGGACTGGATTCGCCTCCCGAGCACGCGCGCCCACGAGACGTGAGCGATGGGGTCCGTCTGCCACTTCGTGCCACCGCCGATGCCACGGCGCTTTCGTGCAGCCTTGTTCGGGTTGTTCGTTTCGGTCTTGTGCTCGACGGTGTGACGGTCATCGAGCGGACGCTCCAGCGCGGTCCCCTCACCGATCTTTGGGAGGCCCGTGAACCGACCGCGCACCTGATAGCCGTAGCGAGGATTCTCGGTCTGGTCGTCGTCGGAGTCGCCCACCTTCTTGACCGGCGTGCCGAGAATGTACTCGGGAAACTTCTCGAAATAGTCGCCGTCGAGGATGAATTGGTCGGCGGGCTGCGTTGCGCCCACGTCGCCGCCACGCGAGCGAAAGAAGAGAAGGTCCGTGACGAGCTTTGCGCCGGGAAAGAAATTCGCCCCCGGCCCCTGATCGCCCTTGGCTGCTTCGCTTGGCATCCGAAACGCAATGGACAGATGCGCGCGACGCATCACCTCATGTCGGAACTTCGCAACGCGCGCTCCCTTGCCCGAAAGAAACCCGCTCGGCACAAGGAACACACCCAGCCCGCGCGTCGCAAGAATCGAGAGACAGCGCATGATGAAGTACCGATACGCACGCCCCTCCTTTTTCGAGAGGGGATGCTGGTCGATGGCGTCACCCGCGCCGCGCTCGCCATAGGGCGGATTCGAGACGATGAGCCCCAAGCGTCCGTCGTAGCTCCATGCCTTCTCCGCGATCCACTTCTCAAACATGGAGTTCTCCACGTTGAGCTGCGGAAGCGTGAGCTTGAGGAGCATCGCGGAGGTCTGCGACAGCTCCACCGCCGTCCAGTCGTAGGCTTCTGCGTCGGGGCCTTCGAGAAACGGACGAACAAGCCGACCGATCCCGGCAGACGGTTCCAGCGCAACCACCTTGCCACTTCCGGCATCTTTCGGGATGGTGGGCAGGAGCGAACGCACGGCGTCCGCGATGGATCGGCCCACCACAGACGGGGTGTAATACTCGTGGATGAGGCCCTGGCTCGACGGCGCGGGGATGCCCGACGGGAACCGTCCCACGTTCTCAGCAATCGAGAGCCCGCCCCAACCGCTGTACCGCTTTGCAGCTTCGATCTCGGCCTGCGTAGCAGGCGATCCGTCAACGTGCGCTGCCAGAACGTGCATCGCGCAGAGGTTGGCGTAGGTGCGCTGCTTCTCGGTCCAGAGGTCGGGACTCCCGGCGTACTTGGCTTCGACGCCCGCCGCGAGCCGCGCAGACTCGCGACACACGTCGTTCAGGAGCCCAGCGGGAACGGCAGCGGGCGGCGGTGGCGTGACGGGTGGCGCGCTCGGAGGCTCTGGATCGGGCGGCGGGGCCGTTGGAGCGTCTGGGGGTGCAGGGAGCGGTGCGGCCTTCGCCTGGAGCGTCTTGAGCTTGCTCACCACCTCGCGGCGGCGCGCTTCGCCCTCAACCACAAGAACCTGACCGATCTGCGCGCCTGTAGCGGCGTTGGTCAGAGTAACGGTGAACTGCCCTCCCTCCGTCGAGAGGATGGCTTTCACCAGACCGAGCTGGATTTCCCTGCGAAGCGCCTGAGATGGTTCCACAGGGAGGAACCTACCACCGTGGTCGCCAGCGGCGACAGAAAAGACGCTTTTCGGTGGGTCGTTACTGTTCTTCCGTGGTGTCGATTCTGTTGATCGCCTCGTGAACGGCTGATGTGTTTTTCCCAAGCCATCCAGGCGCAACCTCTCCGGTGTGGTTTGGCGTGGGCGTGGCGATCATTCCGATAGATACAAGATGAGCCTTTTCGCTTGCAGAAATTCCCCTCGACGGAATCCACAAAATGTGTCCAGTGGACGCCGCAATCCGTTGGGCTTTTTCGTATGGCGAAACCTCTTTTTCCTGCGTTCCAGGCTTCACATTGAAAGGCTTGCCGACGAAAAGCTCCTTCGTGCCTTTGATTGTCTTCGGTAGCTTCACGCCCGTCAGCTCAGAGAAGATTTCTCGGGAGGCTTCATTGTGCGTGCTGAGAATCTCTTGAAACTTGCCCGTCTGAATTGCCGCCGCGATGCTCTTTGCGGTGCGTCCTTGTGTTGGCAGGCCGCGCGCATCCAGCATCCGATCAATGCGAATCACAAGGGCTGTGTCAAGCGTTGCGTCCAGCGCATCACGTTCTGCTTTTTCGCGCTGTCTATCCGTTTCGGTCTTGGCTTCTTGAGCCTTGCGTCTCTCGTCGGCTTCGCGCTTTTTTTCAGCCTCTTGCGCGAGGTACATCTCAGTCGTCAGCGGCTCATACCCAGGAACCAGAACGCGCATGATCGCCGTGGTGTGTTCGTCCACGCGCGCGGTGTAGTTGTTGTCTTCGTCTTTTACGAAACCGAAGCCAATGAGCGCGTCACGCGCTGCGTTCTGTCCGCGTCCGAAATGGACAGACACCGAAACCCACGGATCGGGCACGCCTTCCATGAGTCCACGTCCAGCATGACCATGTACGGTATGAAAAGCCTTCGTGACGGTTGCGCCACGAAGCGCATGGAACTCGTCTTGTGCTTGCTCAAACGTACCTACCTGTTTGCGGTGAAACGTCAGAATCTCTTTGATCTGCTTGACGTTCCACGGGTAGAGCGGTTCACCCGATTGAAGCAGTCCGAGAAGCCACAGTCCCGGCCCGAGCGTAGAACCGCTGAAGCCAACATCGTTCTTGACTGCAACACCATCAGGCGAAGCGTCCTTGAGCTGCTCCAGTGCGCCCCGTGCCCATGCTTGCCATTCGGGATCGACCGTTGCGGGCGTAAACCATGACACCGCCACCCTTGGATCGGTCGTGATGCGCACGGGTGCGTGGTCTTCGACTTGTAGGTAGTAGATGTCCGTCGCCTTGCCGTCGTGGCTTGAAATGACCTTGTAGACGCCATCTCCGAACTTGAGCACGGAGAATACAACGTGCTTTTCGTGGCTTTCGTCTGCGTCTCGCTCACGCCCTCCACGAAGTTCACCGCCCTTGACAGACGCTCGCGTAAGAACCCCAGCCCGAGGTTCGTTGCGATTCCAGCGGTTGCCGACAATCGCGTCAACGCTGTCCATCTTGAACTCTGGAACACCAGGGCGAAAATCAACGCCCTTTGCTCCGAGCGGGGCATCCCAGGTTCCGACAATAGCACTTGCCTGCTTTCGTTCTTCTGCGGCTTGCCGGAAAACCTTTTTGATAAGCCGTGCGAGGTTTTCGCTCGCCGCCGTCTTCGGCGCTGTCCACACTTGCGGGTTGTTGCTCTGACGAAAATTGACGCGCTTCATGCGCGCCATTGCATCGTGTGAAACAATCCCCTCAAATTTGAGTCCAAGGTAGGTTTTACCGTTGAACTCGTTTTGCCAGAAGCGTGAGAAATCCGCTCCGTCGAAGGCAATGCGAACCGGCGTCACGCTCGCTGGTTCCAGCTCATGTTCCAGAACGTGACGGGTTTTCTTGGGCTTGTCGCCATCGAAATCCCGCGCGATCTGGTAGGCCCACTGTCCGCCGCCCCACGTTGCGCCAAGCACTTCCCAAACACCGCCCTCGGTCTTGAGCTGTACTTCATCGGTGTTTTCGTACTTGCGAGGCTTGGCGTCTGAGGCTTGCTGCTTTGGCGGCGGGGCGGCGTGTACCGTGAGAGGAGCGGGTGCGGCTGGGGCTTCGGCAACGCTTGCCAGTGTCTCCGTGATGGTGTCGAGAATCGCGTCAACCTCTTCGTCCGTGGTGGCTTCGTATCGCCCGAGCACCTTGCCGTTGCCGGTGAAGGAAAGAACCACCGTGAAGGTAGTGCCGATGATGCCGGATTCGATCCGCAGCACATCGGCCACGTCCACGCGAGGCGGGCTGTTCCAGGCTTCCACGTCAGTTCCCCCACTCCTCCAGAAACGCCGCCATCTCCGCGTTCGCCTTCTCTTGCGCGCTCATCTCACGAGATGCTGGTGCGACGGGCGGCTCCGGTGCGCTCGGAGGGGAAAGCGTCTTTCCCCCCATGCGGCCCGAAAGCCCCTTGGCGAAGCGTTCTGCGAGTTCGCGCGCCCGCTTCTCTTCGGGCGACTCGACGGGCGGCGCAGGGGGTTCCGGCGTCGGCGCGACGACGGGAGCGGCGGCGGGCGCCTCGGGCTCCAGCTCGAAACCAAGCTCGCGCGCAACCTCTTCGGCTGCGCGGCGCACGGCTTCGTCGGTGCTGTCGGTCGGCGCAGGCTGCGAAACGGCTTCTGGCGAAGGGGTCGGCTCGGTCTGTTCGATGGCGGCAATCGTTGCTGTGACCTCGACCTCTGGCAATCCAAAAGCCCTGATCGTCTTGAGCACGTTCGCGGCTCCATCTGCGGTAATGCCTTGCTCGGAGACGCCGACGACGTGCCACGTCGAGTGTTCTTCCTTGCTCATTTCGGCAGTGAGCTTTTCAAGCTCCTCCCGCGTCTCGTAGCCGGTTCGCCGCGGAGCGTTGGATGAATAGTCGCGAACCAGAACGCCATCGCGACGAAGGTTCTCCATTGCAGCCCGAAGACTCTCGGCCCCGAGGTTGGTTGAATTGGACCCGTAGATTTCCTTCTTCGTGAATCCAGAAGGTTGCAGGAGTACCGCCGAAAGCCTCTTCGCTGCGGCGATTCTCGGAACGCGCTCACCGATGCACGTTTCCTCGGAGTCACCGCCGAAAGAAACCTTCACGCTCTTGAGGTACTTGCAGCCCGTACGATCCTGTTCTTCCGGCGAGAGCATCCGATGAAGCGCCTTCAGGCGTGGTTCGTTCACTCCGCAGACAGAACACGGGTTGCCGACGGGCTTGTGCCATTGAAGCGCGGGATCTTTCGCGGGCTGCGCTGCGGGCGGCGACTCGACGGGGATCGACGGCGCGGCGGGCGATTCGGGCTTCGGAGTGGGCTGTGCGGGTGCAGCCGCGGGAGCGTTCGTCGCCTTCGGTCCCTTGCCGGTCTTGGTCTGCTTCACCCACGCTTCCACGTCGGCCAGAAGACCGTAGGCTTCGCCGTGTGCGTGCAGCGTCGCCCACATCCCCTGATCCGCCATGACCGTGCGAATGTCTTGGAGGTCTTCGTTGACCGTCTCAAGACGCTTTTCGGACACGCCGCCCTTCAAGCGGTTGATGTCGTCAATCAGTCGGCCCGTCTCGGTGCGGATCTCGGTCCAGTGTTTCCGAAGCGAGTTTGCGGCCCCGTTGCCATTCTGGTCGAAGGCGATGCGCCGGTTGGCTTGCTTCTCGGAGCCGCGGAACTCATCGTTCCCAATGGGCGGAAGCTCATGCTCCGACGCGATCCACAGAAGCACGGAAAGGGTCGTCGCGTTGTAGGGCCAGAAAAAGCGGTTGGAGTGTTCCCCGTAGAAGGTTCCGGCCCACGAATTGCCGTCAAGACTGCCCTCGCGCTTCAAGCGTCGCTCCATCGCGGGCGACAGCTTCTCATCGAACGTCACCAGCATGGTCGTCTTCGCCAGCTTGACGAAAGCGAGTTTCTTGACCTTCACGCCGCGGTAGGTGAGCTGTGCCCTCGGTTCCTTGGGGATCGTCGGAACAGCCTCGGGAGACACCGGCTTCGGCGCTTCGGGCGCCTCCGTGCGAGCGGGCGGCGGGATGGTGGCGGGGAGCGGCGCTGGCGTAGCTTCGGGCGCGGGCTTCGTCTCTTCGTTCGTGACCTTCACGTCCACGGGCGGCAGACCGAGCGCAGCAAGCACGATGCGAATGCGCTTCGCGCCGCGCTCGCTCACGCCGTTGTCGTCCACGCCGCGCACCTGCCACACGTTGTCAGTCCCGACGTTGCGACCGCCCCCCGTGGGGTTGACCTGAGTGCCGGTGATGGTCGCGACGCCGAGGCCCTTGAGGGCCTTGTAGACCGCGGCGGGAGTGCCGCCGCCAGCGGCAGAAATCTCCCCCGTCGTCGCGCCCTCGGGCCGTACCAGAAGCTCGGCCACCATCCTCGCCATCGTCTCCAGATTGGCGTCGGGCTTCGACGCCTCCGCGGCGGGCGCGGCCTCGACCTGGAGCGGCGGCGCGGCGGGCGCGGGAGCCTCCACCGGCTTTGCTTCGGCCTTCGGAGCGGGCTTCTCGACCGGCTTGGGCGCGGCGGCGATCTCGGGGAGGTCCACGGCGCTTGCGCCCACGGCCAGCGCGGCGTCGCGCGCCTTCTGGTTCCACGTCGCACGCCAGTAGGGGTTCTCGTGGCCCTTGCTCACGAGTCCGTAGCCCGCAGCCTTGAGCGTCGATTCGCTCCCCGCAGCAGGCTTCCGACCGAACTTGAGCCGCACCACGTTCTGCTCAAGGTCCACGCGGACCCACTTCACGTCCGACGTTGCCTCTTTCGCGGCCTCGGCGCGTCGCTTCGACATGATGCGCTTGGCGGCGTCCTTCAGGTGGTTGGCCCGGATGAGGGCGTCGGAGTACCCGAGCGCCCGCATGGTCTTCGTCCAGAGCGAAACGATGTCGTTTCGGCCCTGGTGTCCCGCAGCGTCCAGCACATCGAGGTAGCCGTTCAGGATGGTTTCCGCCTCGGCCTTCGTGACGCTTTTGGGGAACACGATCCAGTAGTCCACCGCGTTTGCCTTGCCCTCGTGCGCGGTGCCCTTGAGGCTTGCGAGGCGCTTGTCTTCGGGGAGGTCTTCGTTGCGCCCCTTCATCTCTTGAATCTCGCGCTTGTTCTCGACGATGGCGACGCGATGCTTCCCGCGAAACACGGCGTCGATGCCCGAGCCCGTGAAGCGCGCAGCCTTGGCGATCTTCTGGTACTCCGTCTCGGCGTCGTCGAGGGGCATGGTTTCGAGGCGCGCGAGGAGTGCCTTTTGATCGTCGGTCAGCTCGGAGAGCTGCTCCGTCGTGAGCTTGGGTTCCTCGGGCACCACGGGCGCGTGCTCGACGTGAGCGAGGTTGTAGTGCGCCGCGACACGCGGATCGATTTCGACGCCCTTCTTGAGCAACCGTTCGACCATCGCACGGTGCTCATCCGCGATCCGGTCCTGATCCGCCGAGGTCATGGTGTACGCGCTGAACTCCAGCGCGAGAAGATCGGCGGGCATGGTGCTCTCGGCGCGGAGGCCATGCGACGCGAGGGCCACTTGAACGGTACGGGTCTTGGGATAGTTGGGCTTCACCGTAGGGGTTTCATCCTTCTTTGCCGCTTTGGCAAGGGACGAAAAGAACGCGGCGACGCTGGCGCACGCGCTGCGATAGCCCTTCGGCGTCGTGGTGCCCGTGAACCGCATGGAGCGGCCCGTGCGGACCATGCGAACCGTGAGCGACAGGTGCGAGCCGCGCGCCCTGGTGATGCGGAACTCGCTCGGCTTCACGCCGTTGTCGCGCGCGGCAGCATGAACGCAGCACGCAATGGCTTGCACGACGGCGTACTTGCCCTTGAACGCTTCGACGCCGCGGTCGCGGCAGTCTTCGGCGGTGGGGAGTTCACGGTTCCCTTCGGGGGCCTTCTCCGCGGGCTTCTGAGGCGCCTTTTCGGGCTTGGCTTCGGGCTTCGGGCTCTCGGCCTTCGTCGGGGCTTCGGGCGCCCGCTTGGCCCCCTGCGGAGCGCTGGCGAGGCAGCGCAGATACCCCAGCGCGAAGGCCGTGAACTTCCGCTGCGACGCGATCCACGCATCCGACCGTCGGCAGTACCGTTTCGCGCCGCGCGAGAGGGCATTGTACTCCCGCTCGAAATCGTCCAGCGCGTTCGTGAGCGCTCGGCCTCCGCGGTCGGCGTTCTTCTCGATGCGCGCGAGCTGTGATTCGATTCGCTCGACGCGGCGATCCAGCGCGGCGAGTCCGCGGCGGCTCACCTCCTTCTCGACCACGCTCCCCGTTTCGCAGTCCGGGGCGGTCTTCGCCTTGAAATGCTGGCGAAGCACTCCCCCGAAGCGCGTCGCGCCACGCAAGAGAAGGTCAATGGCCTCGCGCGTCTGTTCTCGCATGGGCTGGAGGATGCCATGATTCCCGCATGGCGAATACACCCACGCGCGCGTTTGCGGCGCTGATCGTCGGCGGCGAGGCGCAGGCCGCAGAGCGCAACCGGCTACTCGGCGCGCTGGAACGACACGGCGGCAACGTCGCCCATGCGGCGCGCGTGCTCAAGATCCCGCGACGCACCTTCACCCGCCTCGTGAACGCTTACGGGCTTCGCCCCGACATTGAGCGCTTCCGGTTCCTCGCCAGAAACACGCCGATTCCCACCTGATTCGCCACCACGACAGAAAAGAGGCTTTTCCCCGCTCGTCTTTTTGTGTCAACCGCGCTTGTCGGTTGACCGAAAGCCTCTAGCACTCGCCGTGCCAACCTCGCGCGCCCGCGCGCGTTTGCCTACTCTAGTGATTCTCGGTTTTCAGAGTTTCTCTCTTTTGTATAACTATGTCTTTTGTAGTGATCTTATAGTTACTCTTCTGTAACTATCTTCTAGTTATGCTCTATCTATACTTTAGTTCCTTTTACTTCTCTTACTTCTCTTATAAATCTTGATCCCCGCCCTCGCTCCGCCCTCAAAAATACACAACATGAAATAGATTGTATATAGAGAAATACGACAATCGTACCTTGAACTAATCTTTTTCAATGCTACCCTCAAAGGGTGGGTGCGGCGGGATAGGTAGTTAGATTTCAATACTAGATTCAAGCACCGTGCCAACAGAGGGCCAATGTCAACGCTGAATGAGATTCTCCAAACCAACACGCGAGGCGCGCAGACGGTGGCCCTCGTGGGCAGTCCGAGCGCGGGACTCCTCTCCGAACTCGCGCGGGCCTTCTCGGGCCGGATTCAGACAACGCTCCCCGCCGCTGACGTACAAGCCGCAGGCGTGGGCCGCGTCGTCTACTCGGGCGACCTGAAGGCGGTTCTGTCGGGCGCGGACGTGGTGCTGATTCAGTACGGGCTCGTGCTCGACGCGAAGCTGCTCGGGGCCGCGCTGGAGGGCGTTGCGCCTGGGTCTTGGGTCGTTGCCGTTGGCAATCTTCCGGCTGGCGCAGCGGTCGGAACCGTGATGACCGTCACCGGGGAGGAAAAGACACTTTCTCCCGCACCGTGGTTCCTCTATCGGTCCCGCCGCAACGGTGCGCCGATTGCATGTGCCTGTAAGAGGCGGCGCGGCTGATTCTCCGTGACTCCGCAATCGCGGAGTGTCAGAACACCGACCGATGCGAGAAGAACATCAGGCGTGCCCGAAAGAGTCGGAGCACAGAGAACAACTCCAATCGGTCATCGGCGTTGCTGCGGCGGCTCACATGCGCGACGAACACCTGTGCGAAGCGGACGCGAGGGTTTCGCGCATCGTTGCCCATGCGTACCTTTTCGGAGTCGGGACGGGCGCGCTCGCCGCGTTCATCGTTGATTTCATCGTGCGGAGGCTCTGGTGATCGAAGTACAACAACGCAACGGGCTTCGGATCGTGCTGGGCGACGCGTCGATGCTTGGCATCGTCTCGCAGCCCACCGCCCCGAGCACGACGGCAGACATTGTGACGGGTAACCCCGCAATCCTCGCCGCCATCGACGGGCCGATGTTCGATTACGCACCGGGAGAGCCGCACAGCTACTCGACCTTCCGCAAGGGCGTGAACAAGTGCCGACTCTGGTATCCGACGCGCACGGTGGATGTGGCGTCGCGCGTGCCAAACGACGGCATCGCCATCGCCGTCTCTGGTGGGCGCGCGACGGCGCAGCACGGCGCGGGCGACGCCACCGGAACCGATGCCCTGGTACAGCTCTACCCGACGCTGGTACGCAACCGCGTCGTAACGGCTGGCCTGCGCGGGACGGCGCCCACGGCTTGCGCGGGCGTTGGCATCGCCCAAGACGGGCGCGTCGCCCTCATCGCCGCGTCGAGCATGACGCTCCCACAATTCGCCGCCGCCGTGGGTGCGGCGGGCTTCGTGGACGCGGGCTACACCGACGGCGGCGGATCGACGGCGCTCTACGCCGACATCGAGAAGGATGGACGGGCAGAGCAAGCGTTGAATCTCCGCGGGCGCAGGGTGATTTCGTGGGTGACGCTGGAGCGCAAGAGCCCCGCACGCAACGTGCTGGAGCGCGCGAAGGCTGCAATCGGCACGGGTTCTGACGGCGTGCTTGCGGGCGCGCTGACGGTGACGGGCGCGCTCGTTCTGGCGGGCGCGCTCGCGGTTTCAAGGAACGGATGACGGGAGAGAACAAGTGGCAGGCAAGAGAAAAATCGTAGAGGTTGACGTGGGCGCGGGACCGGCAATCGAGGCGCAGCCCGAGGCCGCGCCGCAGCCAGCCGTGCCCGAGCTGGCCCTCGGCGGCGAAGGTCCAGCGGCACCGGCAGAGAAGGGCGATCCCGGCATCGGTGACGGGCCGATTGCGATGGGCGACGGTGCCCCCGTCGCCCCGCCAGAACCGGCTCCAGAAGCGAACGCGAGCGCGGCGCCCGAGGGCTTCGTGGACATTCGCGATGCGGTGATCGCGGGCATGGGCGCGGAGCCCATGCCGATCATCGACGGCGCGAAGAAGGCGAAGAAGGGCGATGCCATCACGCCCGAAGACCGCGCGCAGATGGCGGCGATGGTCGGGAAGGTGCTGTTTGACGGGATGCTCGAATGGGGCGCTACCAAGCTCGGGAGCAAGATGACGCCCGAAGGGCACATCCAAGAGATGCATCGCCAGATGACTGCCGAGGCCATCGCGAACCATCAGCCGCCGCCGCCGATGGGGCTCCCTATCGACCTCAATTTCGGCGCGCTCATTCGCGGCGACCTCGCAAACGCGGTGGTGCGCGAAATCTCCATCGTGCTCACGATGAAGGGCGGGATGCCGATGCCCGTCCGCTATGCGATGGGCGTCACGACGCTGCGCGAGAACGAACGGGCGGCGGCGAACGCAGCAGAGCCGCAAGAGGGCGAATTCGTCGTCGCGGTGCTCCCCGCGACCATCGGCATGACCGTCGCCGCGCAGTTCGCCAGCGCTGGCGATGACATGGGCCAGAAGGCCGAGAAGTGGCTCAGGAGCCACGAGGAGCAAATCCGCATGGTGGTCGGCGCGCTGCTCGCCGGAAGCTACGCATGGGCCGTCATCCAAGACGTTAGCGGCTCAAAGTAGAGCCGCTCTGGACGCCGTGCCTGTGCGGCGATTTCTGGTGCAACCTTCACCAGAAGCACGCTTTCGAGTGTGATTGCCCGCCGGTCGAAGAGATGGATTTCGACCCGTACACCTCTCGGCCAGTAGCCGCCCCACCCGGCAAGTAGAAAAGCCTCTTTCCTGCTACCCTTGCCGGGATGGACCCGGCAACCCAAGCTCAAATTGACGCAGCGCGCAGACTCAACGGCTCAATCGTCGTGGGCCTCGGACCCGGCGGCTGCGGCAAGACCGAGACGCTTTCGCGCCTTTCGATGGCGTGCGCGTTTTTCAACGGAATCAGTTGGTACGGCTACGATTCCAACGGCGACTTGCTCATTCACTTGAACCGCGTCTCTGAGGCCCACGCAAAGGGCGTGCGAGAGGCGCGAACTACCGAAGAGGCAACGCTCCAGCGGCGAAAGCTCGAATTCGCAGAACAGTGCAAGAGCAATCTCTTTCGCGGCCCTGCAACGCTCGAAAAGCTCAAGGCGTCCGTTACTTCGATGATCGCGGACGGATTGCGCGGCATCGCGAGCGGCAAGCCCAAGAAACCGCGGGCGGTGTTGTTCATCGACGAAGCTGGCGCCGTGCGCGATTTCGACGATGAATTCTGGAGCGCCATGCGACAGGCGCGTAACGCGGGGCTGACGCTCTACTCCACCGGCCACCGACTTGTGGACTACCACCCGAGCGCCCGAACCAACATCCGCGTGCTCCTCTTGTGGATGCCGGTAGACGCCAAGTTCTATGACATCAACGGCGTCAAAATCGCACGCGAGCGATGTACGCCCATCCGGTCGGAGCGCATCCACTACTTCGTCGGCGGCGACCCAACGCCCATGGTGTGGGATCGCGGACGGTTCCCGAACCACTATCCCGCCGCGCTCATCACGCCCGCGACCCCCACGCAGGGGCGCGTTCTCGGCTTCTGATAGGAAAAACGCTTTTCGGTAGTGGGCCGCAAGTGGCCCACGTTTCAAGGCGACCAAACAGGAAAGCATCTTTCCTCTCTCTCTGGCGTGTTAGGTCATTGCCGGTAGCCACAAGGCAACGACCACCCAACGAGGGAAGACCAAATGCTCATCGGACAGAACGGCGGACAGCGATTTCGCTCTGCGGGCGGCGGGGGCCAGTGGACCCTTGCGGCGCAGACCTCCAGCGGCCTCGCGGTCAGCGGCAACATCCAGACGGTGAAGATCCCGCAGAACATGGCGGCGGACTTCGTCAACCGGCAGTGGAACATCCAAGTTCCGGCCATCGGCGTTCGCGTCCAGGGCACGCTCACCGCCGACGCGGGCGTCTCCACGCTCAAGTGCTCGCGCCTCCAGCGCGGCAGCTTCGTCAACGTGCAGCTCGACAGCCCCAAGCTGACGAAGAAGTACTACCAGACCTTCCTCGACCTCGCGCGCTGGAGCTTCGCGGGCGAGCTGGTGAACGGCCCCGCCATGCAGCTCGACCAGCACATGAGCACCCCCGGCGGCGTCGAGAAGCGCGGCATCCACCCGGAGTACCTCGCGCTCCCAGACTACACCCTCGGCGCCGGTCAGTCCTCGCCCCTCTCAACCTTCAACCCGTCGTACCACCCCGGCAGACGCACGGACGCCTACTGGCGCGCGCTGGAGGGCCTGCTGAACGTGCGCGCCCCCGGCGGCGGCGCGCAGACCGTGGACGACTTCTTCGTCATCCCGCTCTGCGCCTACATGGGCGACCTCGTGAGCGACTCCATCCCGCTCGACACGATGTGCGACAACGAGCAGCCCTGGCAGATCAACTGCCAGATGAACCGCGACCCCACCGCGGCCCTCACCGGCTTCGCGGGCGGCTCGTTCGTCGTCTCCACCGTCTCGCTCTACGTCTTCGCGGTGCCGCTGCGCCCGACCGACAAGCGCGTCCACGGGATGCCCTGGCAGTTCCGCAACGTCTCGCGCTCCGCGGGCGACCTCAAGTACAACGACGGCGAGGTCATCCTGTTCTCGGGCACGCTCCCGGCCACCGTGGACGGCAACGTCACCGACACCGTGGACGGCGCGGCGTACAAGCCGGGGATCGTCTACGGCGAGTTCTCGGGCGACTTCGCGCAGGCCAACTACCTCGACTGGTACGTCGCCGGGTCGAACTACTACCCGCGCTACTACAAGGACCGCGGGCCGCGCCACCAGATCGAAGAAATCTGGAACCGCCGCAAGGGCTTCCAGACCGTCCGCTACCCCGGCAACACGGGCGTTCCCGCGACGGACACCGCGCTTCGCTCCGCGCGGGCGCTCGGCGGCACCACGCCCCCCGTGACTCTGCTCGCGCCGAAGGACCTCTCCACGCTGCTCGGGCCGGTGTCCCCGTACCCGTGCCGCATGATCGCGCAGAGCGCGCTGGAGATGAAGGGCTTCCCCGGCTTCGGTTCGCTGGACGCGGGCTGCGGCGCCGCGACGGTCAAGCTGGAGGGCAACTGGGACTTCAGCTCGGGCCAGTACGCCTACAACTCGCTGGCGAACATGGTCGACATCATCCTCAACAACAGCCCCGAGGATCGCACCATCATCGAAGACCTCGGGCAGAACTGCTGCAAGAACGGCACGGTCACGTTCTTCCCGACGCTCGCCAACCCCGACTCGCCCTCGAAAGACATCGTGGCGGGCAAGGTCACGAGCTTCGTGCAGTCGATCCCCGACGCCATCGCGAACACCGGCATCGCCACCATGGCGTCGAGCGGGATGCCGCGGCTCGCCAGCGTCGCCCCCAAGCCCTGATCGTCTGCGCCGCGCCAACCAACTGACCGAAGGAACCTCACCGTGACTGCGCTGGATCGTGCCCGTACCCGCCTCCTGGGGCTTTGGAACACTGTCCAGCGCAGCGCGCACTCCATCGGCTCGCGCGTCCCTTCGTCGGTGAGGCACCTTCTCCCCTACCAATCCAGCCTCACGCCGACCGAACAGGCGGCAATCGCTCAGTGGGCGAACGCCATCCCGTCGCGCGATTACGAGTTCCCCTACACGGTGCGCGGTGTCGCGGGAACCCTCCATACTTCCGTCAACAAACTCCTTTTGATCGACCCGAGCTTTTCGATTGCGGAGCGAGCGATCCGCGCGAAGCTCGACCAATGGGTGCGCGACGGTATCCTCTCGTGGAATCCGCCCTCCCCCGGCGTGATCGTACCCCCTCCCGCAGCGCGCAACCTCGTGACGTGGACGAACGACCCCATGCCCTCGGGCATTTGGGGTGCGCCTCTCGACACTCGCCTGATGACCGCACAATGGGCGGATTTCGCGCCCTACGGGGGGCTGCGAAACACCTTCGACGGCGACACGGGACCGTCCACCGCCATCGGCATCACCGCGGCCTCGGGCGATCTTCTCCCGTCATTCCCCGTGCCGAACCGCTGGCGCAAGCTCTATCCAGGGCCGAAGCTGTTTGACTCCGCGTTCCTGTCCGATAGCCGGTTCGTGACGGAACTCTCCGACCTCACCACGCAGCTCGCGCTCCTCTCGCAAGGGGGCAACGCGGACCCCGCGTGGCATCCGGCGTTCATGTTCTTCAACACGGGGCCGCAGTTCCCTTCGTGGCAGTACAACGAGCCTGCGGGCGTCTACGGCACCGTCTTTCACGAGATTGACGAGCGGTGGCGCGGCTACCTCGCGCACCGCTGGGCCGAGCCCAAGCACGGCGCGGCGCGCAACAACACCGGCATCAACATCCTCGGCAATCGCTCCGACGTGTGGAACACGTCGCTTCGCGTGCGGACGCGGTGCTTCACCGCGCACCGCGAAGAGAACACCTACAACGCCGTCCACAAATGGGCGACGCTCACGGTGGGCGACGCGGTGGCCGATTTCTGCCGGTGGGCGAACCTCGCTTCATTCATGGTGGACCTCGGCGCGAGCGCGCACGCGCACGCCGCGCTGGAGTGCCACAACGCCGTCGCCGGGAAGGCGATGCGCGAACTCGGGCTCAGTGTCGGATCACAGCTTGACCGCAGCGTCGGACGAGAGCGCGACGCGCGCGTCTCGCGAGCGCAGGCATCTCGCGTCGATCAACTCAACACCTACATCGCAGGGCTTGAGCTCGCGCACGCGCAAGAGCAGGCCGACGCGGTGGACCTCTCCATGAGCATCCTGCGCGGCGGGATGGTGGCCTCGGCGCAACTCTTCGTCGCCAACCCCATCGCGGGCGGCATCGCGGCGGTTGTGACCGTCGTGGGGGCCGTGGTGGCGTGGCTGGCGGCGGGCGGCCCAGGCTCGCGCAAGACGCCCGAACTGTGCTACGTCCGCGATGGTGCAAACAAGGTGCGGGCGAAAGACGAAGGCGACGATCCGAACGGAGACGTTTTCGGGGGAAATATGTATCCGTGGACGCGAGATGAAGCGATTCGCGGGACGCCGATCATCCGTGTGGCCGATGCTTCGGGAAGGGTGATGTGATGGGTTGCCGAGGAACAGAGACGAAGCGGTGGAGTCAGACCTATCAGGTTGGATTCATGCCCGCGAACCTCGCGAACCTTCGTCGTCTCGCGCAGCGGGTTGACGTGTCGGGTGTCGGGCTGGAGAAGCTGGACGTTCGCGTTCGCGTCACGTTCGATCCGCCCCTGAACCTCGTTGGGCCGACGCTTGGAGACGGGCTCCTTGTGTACCTCGTTCGCTCACGCCTCGATGTGGGGCAGGGTCGCGATTGGACGCTGGGCGAGGAGCCCGTGGTTGTGGTGACATCGGGGCAGATTTTCGCCGCGTCGGTGCAGGGCCGCAACTGTGCGGGCTCGATTCCGACGACCGGCATTGACGGTATCGAAATCGTCAACATGACCGATGTGGACCTGAGCAACGTACAGGTGAGTTTCGAGGCTGTGGACCAGCCGGTGAGGGAGCGCGAGGGAACATGAGCGACACGGGGAAAATCATTCTGGCGGTCCTCGGAGCCGCTGTGGTCATCGGGATTGTGGTCGTGGTGGCGAAGCCCGCCGCGCCGCCGCCCGATCAGAGCTTCACGCCGGATCGGAACGTCCCGCCAGCGGAGTCCAATGACCCCACCGCGAGCATCGTTCGCGGCGTGGGCGGCGCGCTCCATGACGTGCTGGGATTCATACAGGCCGACCGCGACCGCAACGCGGCGCGCGAGCGCGACGCCGCCGACCGCGCCGAGCGGCAGTCCAACCGGAACGGCCCCGCGACCAAGGGACCGGACACGCCCGACGGAAGCAACGGCACGCCGACGCAGCACGCTTGACCTGGGCGTGATAGGTTCAGACAGGAAAGACGCTTTCTCCCCGTAACGGGGATTCAACCGAGGAAACACGCAATGGAAATGGTCAAGCAACTCGCCCGCAACCCCTACGTCCTCGTCGGCGGCGGATTCGCCCTTGGCGTGCTCGCCGGGTACATGGTCTTCAAGCCGAAGGCCACCACGACCACGCCCCCCGCTCCCTGATCGGCCATGAAGGCGAAGCACGTCATCGGCGCGCTCGCTCTGGCGGGTGTCGCCGCTGGCCTCTGGTGGCTCCTGCGACCGGAAACGGCGCAGGAGCGCGCGGCCTTGCAGCCCACGGCGGAAGAAATCGCCGCGGGCGAGTACACGCCAGAGCAAGAGGCGGCAGGCACCGCGGCGAAGAAAGCCTACTCGCGAGAGCTTGCCTTGAAGGAAAGCGGCGCTCTGATGGCGCAGGCATAGGAGAAGGTTCAATGGGTCCGCTTTTGATCGCACTCGCCGCCGTTGTCGCGGCCTACGCCTACGGGCGACAAGCCGCGCACATGGCCGAGAAGGGCCTCGGCGTTCTCGATGATTCCGTGAAGGGATCGGCAACGAAGACCGAGACGACGCCGGGAACGCCAGAGCACACCGACAAGCACGCCGAAGCGTCCGAGGATGCGACGGCGGAACTCGCGCGGCTCAGGGCCAAGAACGCGGACCTCATCGCAGAGCGCGATGGGCTCTTGCGCGACCGCGACGCGGCCTCCGCGCGCGTGGCAGACCTCGCGGAGCAACTCCGCATCGCCATTGCTTCGGGCGACTCCAGGGCCGCGGACATCCAGGCGCAGCTCGCGACCGCTCGCGCAGAGTTTGAGCGCAAGCTGGCCGATGCGAACGCCGCGAAAGAGGCGGTCATCATCAACGCGGGTGCGGCGGCAGCGGCGGCGGAAGCTCGCTCCCGCGCGCAGGCCGAACTCCTCCCGCGCCGAGGCGAACTCACCGCGCAGAAGAACACGCTGGTTGCTGCGATGGCGAACCTCGCCGCGCAGATCGCGGCGAAGGTCGCGGAGCGCCTCACCCTCGCGCACGGCATCCCTGACTACTGGACCCTCACGGGCTGGCGCATCACGGGCGACGACAACGCCGGGACCGAGCGCGCCGACACGGGCGGGGCTCGCGTGGTGCTTCTGTCGTCGCCGGAAGGGTGGGCGGTCCAGGGTGATCGGCAACAGCTTGCGGCGGGGTATCCGGGGGGCAACGCGCACGCTGACGTGCGGCTCGTGTCGGATGTCGTGTGGGCGTCGATGGCGCGGATGCAGGACCTCACCGACGAGCTTCGCCAGCTCTCTGCGCAGATGAACATGGCCAAGGCACAACTCGACGCCGTGAGCACCGAACTCGACACAATCAACACCGCGCTCTCGGGCAACTCCAGCGGGATCGCTCGCTTTGCCAAGGGCATCGCGGGCGCTTTCCAGAAGCACTAAGCCGTGAGCGCCGAGACACTCCACGCAGGCGAGTATTGGCACTGCTCCTACTCGTTCAACGTGAGCCCCACGCTCGCGTCGCGGTTCTCGATTGCCGTCATGGCGACCGAGATCACTCGGCGCTTCACGGAGCTCGGGCTCGCAACGTCGGAGAGTGATCGCAGCCTCGCGCCCTCGGGTCACGCCAACCCCGAGGTGAAAGTAATCCCGCTCTCGCGCGTGATAAACCGCAAGGTCATCAGCGTGGACCTTTGGATGAAGGTCGGGGCGTCCAGCGTGGCCGGTACAGCGGCAAACCGCGCAGCGGCGGAAGCGTTCAAGGTGGCTTCACGCGACACGGGCCTCTCCGTGGAGCGCATCGCGGGCGGGCTCGGAACGTGCTCAGACCTGACCGAGTGGTTCCGCACGCCCCTTGTGCAGACGGCGGGCGCGGCGGTTGTCGCCAATCCCGTGCTCCTGCCCGTGACGATTGGTGCGGCTGCGGCGAATGCCGCCCGCCGACGCTTGACGGGACAGGACGTGACGGCAGAAGCCGTAATCGCCACCGTCTGCGCCACCTATGAGGTGTTCCAGGCCGGTCACGCACCGCCCGAGGCGACCATCACGGGCGGTGGTGGGGGCGCGCTGGGAACGGCGGGCGCAGCGGTGGCTGCGGGGCCGATTGAGCAATCCACCACGCCGGGACAGGTGGGCACGTCGCCGCCAGCGTTCCACGTTCCCGGTTTCGAGTGGCCCATCAGCGCGGCGACGATCCAATGGACGCTCATCGGCCTCGGTTCCGTCGTCGGGCTTTTCATCATCGGCTACACCGCGCGCGGTGTGTCGGGTCTGATTCGCGAGGTGAAGTGATGGCTGCACTTGCTCCTGGGAAGTACAGAATCACGCTGTTTGCGTCGCTCGGAAACGAGAACGCGGGGCGTTTCAGCCGCGCGCGTTTCGATGACGCCATCGCGGCAGCGTGGAGCGCATCAGGGACCGACGTGTCGCTCGACGGGAGAACGCGCAACCCCAACAGCACCGTCGCCAGCGCTCGCAACTGCGGGCGCGTGGAATTCCGGGCTGCGATCAACATCGTCGTCAAGGCTGGATCGAGCATCCAAAAGATCGACCTGATTCGAGACGTGGTGCGCGCGATGGGCGCAGCGGGTGCCATCGTCCGCAACGCGGCCATCGAACAGGTGTGGTTCTCGGGCCGTCCCGCTGCGGCGGACACCGCTTGCACCGCCGACATCACCCGCGGCAGCTTCTCCGTTTCGCGAACGGGTGCTGCGCCCGCCGTGCGGACGGTGCGGCCTGCTGGCGCTGCGGTGCCAGTGAGCGTGCCGGTGGACCCGCCCGCGCCGCCGCCCGCGCCCGTGCCCGTACCGGCCTCGGAGCGCATCGCGTCGGGCGGATCGACCGTGACGGACGCGACCGAGCCCGAGGCGCGCGGACAGACGCAGAGCCTTGTGTCGCTCTCGACCCTCACGGACAGCGCGGCGTCGGTGGGCATCCCCGGCTGGGCGCTCGGCGTCGGTGCGGCGTTGCTTGTCGCGGGCGTGGTGGCCTTCGCGGTGACGCACAAGGGGTGATGCGATGAAGGAGGGCGATGCGTTCTTGCTCGGTGTGGTCGCGGGCGCGCTGGGCGTGCTTGTGGTCGCGCCGTTCACGACGCTGTTCCTTCTGCGTCACTCGCGCACGTTCCGCGACGCCGCACGTTACCGCATGGAGAACGCCATTGACCGCAAGGTGAACATGGCGGTTTCGCAGATGCGCCACGGGCCTCGACCGCTCGCACGGGCGGCGGCGAACCTCGCTGTGCCGATCATTGAAACGGCCAGCGGTCAGCGATTCCCCGCGTTCGTCCACGACGAAATCACCACGCAAGGCGTCATCGCGGCGTTTGCAGCCTTCGACATTCCCAACCCCTGAGCGAAGCCATGACCCCCGAGACGCAAGAGAAGATCCTGATCGTCGCGTGCGCCGTCGCGATCCCGACGCTTTCGTACCTGATCGTGCGCGCCGTGGTGAACATGAACGCGCGGCAGGGTTCGCTCACGCCGGGATCAACGCCCGTTGCGGTGCTCTCGACCTCTCCGACGGGACCGTGCCGCGCCTTGCCGCATTGGTCGTTCCACCTTCGGGCAACGATGGTCGCGAGCCCGACGGGCGCGCAGTCGTATCCCGTCGGCACGGAGCTTCAAATCCTTGAGGCTCCCGCGAACGCGCCGACGCGGCGCGGAGCGAAGATGTACAAGGTGAAGGTGGTGCGCGACGGGCACGAGGGCTTTGTGTTCCTGTACGACAACGAAATCGTGGGCGACTGCCGCCCCGCAGCATGAAGGGTTGAGCCATGTCACAAAAACAGGTTCTCGTCCGAGACACAGAAACGGGAGACGTGAGCGGCGACGCGGGTGCCGCTTTTCGGTTCCCCGCAGATGCCGTTCTGAGAACGTCTGAAGCCAACGGCGGCGAAATCGGCACCACAGGGAGCCGATGGAGCTTCATCAGGGCTGCAATCGGCTTTCGTCGGTCGGTTGCGTTCGGGATTGTCCCGATGGACGGAGCCGGTGTTTCCCTGGCTCCGCTGTCCTACGCCGGATGCCCCGGCCTCGGATACGTTATGCTCCGCGACGGATTCGTGACCGGCATCGCCGCAAACATCAGCGGCGCGGAAGCTGGCAACGTGACGGTGCAAGCGTTTGCGGACGGAGCACCCATCGCGGATTCTGTGCTCACGATTTTCCCCGGTGGCGTCCGCTACTCGCGTGAATTCATGCCGTTCGCCGTGGTCGCAGGGACCGTGATCGCCGTTCGCTACACCGACGCTGCGGGCGCGACGCGTAACCTCGCGGCGACGCTCGAAATCGAGGACTGATCCATGTCGAAGATGAACCGCAACATGCTGCTCGGCGCGCTCCTCGGGGCCGCGCTCGGCGCTTTCATCATGCACAAGGTTTCGGGCTGAACATGAGCGCGAAGAAGATTCTGGTGCGCGAAGAAGACGGGAACACGTCTCTCGTCAATTCGCAGTCTGGAAGCGGCTCGGTGACGGGCACGACGGACGACGCTTCGCCGTCGTTCACCGGCTCGATTCCAACGGCGGCGGTGGACGAAGCCACGTAGGGCGTCGGATTCGAGAGCGATCCGGTCTACGGCTCCATCACCACGACGGGCAATTTCATGGCGGCGAAGGACCAGTACGCCGGGTTCTGGTTTTTGACGGCGACGCAGGCCCCGTGCCTGATCGTCGGCAACGACGCCACGATGGGTGCGCTCGGATCACTCCTTTCGCTCACGGTGTTCGGCCCTTTGCCGCCGACTGCCGCCGAAGCCTTCAAGATCCTTCGCGCACCTACCCCTGCGGGCTCCGTCGCTACGCATTCGCACGCAGCAGGCACGCTGGCTGGCCCCGCGCACACGCACACCATCACGTCTCCCTGAGCGCCTTCGCGGGAAATCCGCGCCCCCCTGTCAGACTCCTGTTTGCTGGAGCGTCAATCCAGCATGAGCGACCACGCACACACCTGGGAGCCCCTCCAGGGGCACACGGCCCTCTACCTCTGCGCCTGCGGCACGGTGGGAAAACGCGACATTGCCCGTCGCGGCATCCACGCGCTCAAGACGAAGCGTGCCCCGTCAGAGTCCACGGTGGGTTTCTGTCATGGCGTGAGCACGCAGAAGGCAAACGCCTTCATGGAAGAGAATTTCAACGGCTGGGCAGATTTCGGATCGCGCTACTAGCGCCGACGAATCAGCCACGCGCCCGCAAACGCGGCTGCGAGGCTCACCAGGGCGACGCCGCCCATCACCAGGGGTGACGGGCCTCCAGCATCTTCGTAAGGCGCGGGCGTGGCGTCTGAGGGCGTCGCCGGAGGAGTCTGTTGCGTCTGATACCAGGGCAAGGCGAGCGCGCCCGCCTCGGGGGTGATCTCGACGTGCGGGTGATCCAGATGCGGGACCGTGCCGGTGTAGGGCGCGAACCGCTCGGAGGGCCTGCGCGCACCCGCGTTGAACTTGTACCCGCTCCACACGATGAACTGCACCCCGAAGCGTTCCGCGTTCGCCGCGAGGTAGTTGGCGATTTGATCCCCGTGCGCGTGATCGGGCGCGTGACCGAGCTGGGGCACCATGAAATCAATCGCGCGCCCCGCCTGATGCATGTCCAGCCGTTGCGTGTCGAGCATCGGGCGGCTTCGCCCCGGCATATACGTCTGCCGGATGAAAGGGAACCGCCCGACGACGTGAGCGCGCAGCACGCGCAGTCCGGGGGCGATGGGGAGCTGTGTGCGCGTCGCGCCGCGATGCTCGGGCGGAACCTCGCTCCGCAGCGGGGCATTGCGGTAGACGACGCGCGCTGCGCGGCCCCCGGCGAGGGCTTCGGGGCTCGGACTCCAGGGGGTGAACGTGTCGCTCATGGGGGGAGTCTGACAGAAAAGAGGCTTTCCTCCGAAAGTGACAGCCGCGGTTGACTCTTTCTCGCGGCGTGAGCAACCTCTCGGACATGGGCGTCAAACAGTACAAGAAACCCATCGGAGCCTGCGGGCTCTGTGGGGAGCCAGTTTTCAAGAGCCTCGGCGTGGTGAGCGGCGCGGACGGAGAACCGCTGTTCGAGTTCTGCAAATCAGAGTGCTACTCGTCTTTCAACATTGCGCTGGGCCACGAATGGGAGAGCGATGAGCGCGCACGGCAGGAGAAGGTGAACGCTCTGCCCTTCTAGTAACCATCCAACCTCTGAGACACAGGAATATGCATCCAGAACTCACATATCGCGGAACCGACGGCTTGGCGAAAGAGCTTATGCACTGCGCCATCACCGAAGACAGCGGGGAACTCACCATCGTTGGACCTGTCGCGCTGAAAGATGGAATCGAGCTGGTGATGGAGGCGCGTTGCTTCACGCCGACCACTGGTTTTCTCTACATCGGATCAAACCGATACATGAGCAAGTGGAAGCCGGGAATCCAGCGGTTCACCACGCGCGCCGTCAAGGCGTGGATGGAGCTTCACGCGGAGGAGTACCGCGAGAAGCACACTGGAGACGTGAACCTGACGGCGCTCGCAGAAGCCTGCGCGGATCACTTCGGACAGGCCGACGAAGACGGGCCGCTCGACGATCCGGGGCACTGGATTTGGGAGTGCGCCGCGGAGTTTGGGGATTAACCACTATGGTCAACCTTGGCGTTTGCTGGAATGAAGACTACTCGCCGTCGCGAATGAGTCAGGTGTTCCGTGGCTGGAATCCTGTTTCCGCCAAGAACATCGGTTTAGGGGTTCGTTGTGCGCGGATGGAGGTGGGGCCGTGAACCTGATTCTGCGCGGTGGTAGCTGGGACGAACAGATAGGCAGCCGCCCGCCAACAACTCGTTACAGCGTACTCGGGTTTCGCTTCACCCGAAGAGAGACAGGACCATGACCGCTCAAGACATCATGCGCGCCGCGATGCTCGCGGAAACGCGCTCGGCACTTCGGGACACGGGCGGCAATCGCACGCGAGCCGCGAAGGCGCTCAACCTCTCCAAACAAGCTCTGTACGGGCGATTGGAGATGTTCCCAGAACTCGTGAAGGAGTTTCCAGCAACACAGGGCAGACCCGAGAAGCGCGGGAGCGAGACATGAAAACCCGCGTCGTCCGCGGCGGGAGTTGGGTCAGCTTCGTCCCGTCGAGGGTGCGCGCGGCCAGTCGCAACTGGAACGCTGTGTCCTCTCGGAGCTTCTACCTTGGGTTTCGTTGCGCGCGTGTGGAGGTCGGTCCGTGAGGTGTATGTTTATCGGTCTTTCATGGCTCGATTGGGGAGTGACATGGCTCAACAACGAAATGCGCTATGCGGAGAAATGCGAGCTTCCGCATGAGGCGTTGAGCTTTCGAGTGATGCGCGTCGAGGTTGGGCCGTGATTGTGAGGGGCGGAAGCTGGTTTTATGGGTTCTTTCCCCTTCTAGGTCGAGGGGATAGAAGCTCGGAACTCGGCAACGTTAAACATCAGGATCTTGGAATGCGTTTTGCGCGTGTGGAGGTCGGGCCGTGACGAGCACGCTCTATGGAGCCGCATGGTGTCATGTCGGTATGAGTAGAATTTTCGGAAAGCAAGATTGTATGTTCCGCACATGGGTCGTTCCATTTGCAGGAATGCGTTTTGTGCGTGTGGAGGTTGGGCCGTGACCTTCATGGCCCTCACGTATGGTCGAAGCTGGTACGGCAATCGAAATACATTTCCGCAAGGGGTTGTGCAGTATTGGAAACGGGAGGCTTCGGAACTCCTGGGGCTGCGCGTGGCGCGTGTAGAGGTTGGGCCATGATTGGGTTTGGGTATCGCGCAGACAGCGAAACCATCCTCGGGCAAAGCTGGCGCAGGTTGCGCGCCACCTACCGCGGCTTCACTTGCGAGAAGGATCTACCAGGGAGCGACCGCGGCTTTCGCGTGCGACGCGCGGAGGTAGGGCCATGAACTATCGCATATGCTGCGGCAGCGCATGGTCGGGGAGGGCTGCGTCGTGGGCTTGGGTGTCGAGCCGCGATTTCAACCTCACCACGCGCCGCATGAGTTTGCGCGTGATGCGTGTTGAGGTGGGGCCATGATCCTCGTAGTGCGCGGCAGCGCATGGCATCGCTGGTATCGAGAGTATCAGGGATGCTCCATCGGTGTTGACGCGACCCCGTACAGCGGAACGGGCGTGCGTCTCATTCGCGCCGAGGTAGGGCCATGACGCTCAAGGTTGTACCCATCACAATCACCGAAGCGCGACACCACATTGAGCACCATCACTCACACCACCACGCGCCCATCGGTGGGCTCCTGGCGTGTGCCGTGGCGGAATGCGACGCTGAGACGAAAAGCCACAAGGTCGTTTGCGTGGCGATGCTCTCCAGGCCCGTCGCGCGAAGGCTCGACGCAATCCCCACCGTGGCCGAGGTCACGCGCGTTGCTTCCGACGGCACAAAGCACGCGGCCTCCAAGTGCATCGCAGCCGTCACACGCGCCGCGCTGGCGCTCGGGTACACGCGCCTCGTGTCCTACACCATCCTCGGGGAGTCAGGCGCGTCCTACGTCGCCGCAGGCTGGACGATCACGGCCCTCTGCGGGGGGGGCGACGGGTGGGACTCGCGCGCGGGGCGCAGCGTCCAGCAAACGGCGGTCAAGGTGCGTTGGGAGACAGGGCCAGAGCGCGCGGAGGGCGACGGCGCGGCGGCGCTGCTCTGCGGAATGTGGGCGGGGCGTTTGGAGGTCGAGCCGCGCGCCGAGAATCTCCCGCTTCTGGCAGCGATGGACAATCGACGTGTAGAAAAGCCCTAGAAAACAGGCACAACGCGAGAAAAGTGTCCAGCGCGCTTGACTCTTTCTGAGGGGCGATCTAGGTTCTGTTCACCGGGGCAGGGAACGCGCCGGATGGAGCATCCCATGAAACTCATCGACGCTATTCGGGCTCAACTCGTAACCCTGATGACCTCGCATCCGGTCATCGCCTACAAGCTCTTTTCCGAGGTGTGGGGGCAGATTCGCGAGACGCAGGGCGAACTCGCCTACGTCCACCTTCGGACCCTTGAAGACCACGAAATTGCGGTGCTCGCTTCGCGTGGTTTCATCATCGGCGGCAACGGCTTCGCGAAGACCGTGGAACCGATCATCGTAGACGCGATTCAGGACTGCGTGCAGGGCGTCAACACCAGCATGGAGATTGTGTGATG